>JALZOC010000039.1 GCA_030857365.1 Acidobacteriota bacterium | reverse complement strand
GGGATCACCAGCAGCGTGCCCTGGATCACCTCGGAGCCCTGCTGGTTCCATAGCGTGATCTGCGGCGCGATCACCTGGTCCTGGCTGATGCGGGCCGCGACCTGCTTCGGACCGAAGATGACGGTCTGCTTCGGGAACTGGAACACGACGAGCCGGCCGTAGTGCTCCCGATCGCTGCGCGCCACCATCCAGGACGCCAGGTTGTCCTTCTGGCGCGGCGTGAACGGCAGCATCTGGATGAACTCGGGCTCGGCTTCGCCCGGCAGCTTCATGATCGTGTAGTACGGCTCCATGCGGTGCGTCTGGCCGCCCGCTTCGAAGGCCGGGATCTCCCACTGGTCCTCGCGGTTGTAGAACACCGCCGGACTCTCCATGTGGAAGGTGGCGTACATCGCCGCCTGCAGCGCGAAGATGTGCTGCGGATAGCGGAGACGCGTGCGGAGGTCCTCCGGCATCGCGTCGATCGGCTTGAACAGCTCGGGGAACACCTTGCCGATCGTGGCGGCCAGGGGATCGGCCGTATCCAGCACGTGGAAGGTCGTCGTGCCGTGGTAGGCGTCGATCGTGACTTTCACGCTGTTTCGGATGTAGTTGACGCCGCCCGAGCCGCTCGCGTACGGGTACCGGTTGCTCGTCGTATAGGCGTCCTGCATCCAGACGAGCCGGCCCTCCGAGATGGCGAGGTACGGGTCGGGATCGTAGCTGATAAATGGCGCGATCTTTCGTACGCGGTCCGCGACGGCGCGATGCAGCAGCACGCGGCTCTCGCGCGTGAGGTTCGGGGAGAAGAAGGTATCGGTCGAGCGGAAGCGGATCGCGAACATCAGGCGGCGGAAGACGCTGGAGAGCGCGACGCCGCCGCTGCCCTGGTAGGTGGTGAAGACGTTGTCCTCGCCGCGCGGGTAGTCGAACTCCTGCGTCAGGGTCTTCACGAAGACGTGATCGCTCGCCAGCTCGCCGAAGTAGATGGCCGGCTGCGTGACCTTGAGGTCGGCCGTCGAGACCGGCGGCAGGTCCTTGATGAAGAGCACCGGCAGCCCCTCGGGGGTGACGGCGTTCACCGGCCCGAGGGTGAGGCCGTAGCCGTGCGTGAACGTCAGGCGCTCGTTGATCCAGGTGCGGCTCGGCAGACTGCGTGTGTTGAGCTCGCGCGCCGACAGCATGATCTGGCGGTACTGGCCGTTGATCTTGTAACGGTCGTTGTCCACCGACACGAAGTCGTAGTACGTCCGGATTTCCTGGATCTGTCCGAACGATTCGAGCAGCGGCTGGCTGTTCCAGAGCGGCACGTTCTCGATCGTCGCGGCGTTCCGCTCGAGATCCTGGCGCGTGAGCCGCGCCTCGCCGGACAGCTGCCGCTCCTCGACGCGGTCGAGCGCGAAGGCGTCCCGCGTGGCCTTGATGTTGTGCGTGATGAAGGGGGTCTCGCGGACCTGTTCGTTCGGGCCCGCGACGAAGCGCTGGATGATGCTCGCGTAGACGCCGCCGCCGACGGCGATCCCGACGTACAGCGCGATCGCACCCACGATCGGCCACAGCCGCAGCGCGAACGCCTGCCAGGCGGCCAGCCCCGCACCGGCCAGCGCGGCGACGATCAGGAGGCGCAAGGCCGGGATTCGCGCGTGAACGTCCACGTACGACGCCCCGAACACCACGCCCGACGGCGTCGCGAGCAGCTGCGGAATCTGCAGCCACGCGCCGAACGCGAGCACGAGCAGCACCGCGGCCGCGAGCACCGCGATGTGCCGCCGTGCGGGAGCCGCGATGAACAGCCCGCGCACGGGATCGAGCGAGAGGTTGCCGCCCAGCACGTGCGCGGCGACGACCGCGACGGTGGTCAGCAGCAGCGCGCCGAGCAGCTGGCCGTGCACGAGCTCGAGCAGCGGGAGCGTGAAGAAGTAGAAGCCGATGTCGTGGCCGAGAATGGGATCGGCAGACCCGAAGCCGCTGCGGTGCAGGTAGAAGAGCCACGTCGCCCAGCGCGACGCGGCGTAGAATCCGATGACGAGCGCGGCGAGCGCCGCCGCCGCCCAGGCCAGCGGCCGCACGCGCTGCGGGCTGATCGCAATGACCTCAGGCCCCTGCGTCGTCGCAATCATGAACTCGCGCGGCCGAAGCGTCTTCAACGCGAGCCGCAGGTTGACGCCAAACAATGCAAAGGCGGCCAGCCCCGTAAGGACACCCACGGTCCACTGCGCGCTGAGGGAGCGGAGGAAGACCTGTTCGTACCCCACTTCCCTGAACCACAGCCAGTCGGTGTAGAACTCCGCGAACGACGGCACGAAAATCATCATGCCGAACAGCGTGAGCACCAGGGGGAGGCGGGCAATGCGTAACATGAACCCCCACTATGACAGAGGTCGGAGCTGTCTGCCCCTCGCGCGCCGCGGTGCTGGAGGGGCCACGGCGGGCGCCGCGCGGAACGGCTTCGTCCGTTTCACTTGCCCGCGGCGAACAGGGTCCGGTCGCTGCGCAGAAACAGCCGTCCGCCGGAAATCGCCGGTGAGGCGATGAAGCGTTCGCCCAGGTCGTTCCGCGCCAGGACCTCGGGCTCGCGCCCGGCTCGCAGGACGAAGGTCTCACCGGTTTCGCTGACAAGATAGACTTTGCCGTCCCCGGCGACGGGAGAGGCGAAGAAGACGCCGCCGAGCCGATGCCGCCAGAGGCGCTCGCCGGTCCGCGCATCCGCACACGTCACAATCCCGACCTCGTTGGTCATGTAGAGCAGCCCGTCGTAGTACACGATGGACGGGACGTAGGAAGCGCCTGACGGCGCCTGCCATTCGACGTGGGTCGCCGTGACGTCGCCGCGGCCGCCTGGCCGGATGGCCATGTAGTCGCTGTTGCGATACCCGCGGCTCAGATAGATGCGGCCGTCATGGAAGACGGCCGAGGGGACCGGCGTCTGACGTGGAGCGCCGGCGTGCCACAGGAGCTTCCCCGTGGCTGGATCGTAGGCGTCGATGCGCTCCGACGAGTTGATGAGGAGCTCGTCGCCCGCGGGTCCGGGGACGACGATGGGCGTGCTGTGAGAGACGCGCCCCTCGCCGCGGTCGGCCTTCCAGATCTCCTTGCCCGTCCGCGCATCGAGGGCCAGCAGGTACGAGACGGACAGGTGGTCGCACAGCAGGATGAGGCGATCGCCATGGATCGCCGGTGAGCTGCCGTGTCCCCAGAGCGTCTTGAACGTTGAGTATTCCACGCCCAGATGGCGCGTCCAGACAAGGCGGCCGTCCATGTCGAGCGCCACGAGCTGCCCGTTCCCGAACCAGGCGTACACGCGCTGGCCGTCGGTGGCCGGCGTCGGAGTGGCCAGATTGTGCTTCTCGTGGACGGCGGGCAACGGCCCGATGGCCTTCGTTCGATAGTCCCACAGCCGCACGCCGTCGCTCCGGCGGAACGCTTCGACGACGAGCCAGACGTCGCTCCCGGTCCGGTCAGTTTCCGGGCGCCGGCCGCCAATCGGACGTTCATGCTCCGCGAGGGTGCGATCATCCCGCGCGAGCTGCGGGTGCGCGGCGCCATCCGCCACGGTCGAGCCGCCGATCTGCGACGTGACGATCACGCGGTCGCCCCACACGATCGGTGACGACGCGCCAAGGCCGCCCAGGGGGGCCCGCCAGGCGATGCTCTCGCTCGCACTCCACGTCGTCGGAAGGCCTGACTCGGACGAGACGCCGTAACCCGATGGTCCGCGCCATTGCGGCCAGTTCTGCGCGCTGAGCCCTGGCGCCGCCAGGACGATGCACACGCCCAGTGTCAGGCACACGCGGCCCGGGGTGAGGCTCCAGCACGATCCGGCGGACGCTTTCATGAGCGCCAGTATAGGACATGGCCGGATGAAGAAGCTTTGAGCGTCATCCGGACCGATGAGCGTTACCCGGGTCCGCTCCGGATCAAAATATTGCGTAACGTAGTACGAATGGCGGAGCTTCCGCCTTTCCGCAGATACTTCGGCGGACCGCCATAGCCTCCGGCGGAGGCTGGACAGCTCCGCGTGAGATTGGAAAGGGTGACGAATTGATGACGACGGGGGAGAAGGAACAGGTGCGGTGGGGAGTTTTGGGCGTGGCTCGCATCGCAACGAACAAGGTGATTCCGGCAATGCAGAAGGGTTCGTGGACGCGCGTGGACGCGATCGCCTCCCGGGACGGCGCCAGGGCGCGGGACGCGGGATCAGCGCTCGGGATTCCGAAGGCGTATTCGTCGTACGAGGACCTGCTCGCCGACTCCGACATCGACGCGGTCTACATCCCGCTGCCGAACCACCTGCACGTGCCCTGGACCACGCGCGCCGCGGAGGCCGGCAAGCACGTGCTCTGCGAAAAGCCCGTGGCCCTCACGGCGGCGGATGCCCGGCAGCTTGTCGACGTGCGGAATCGCACCGGGGTGCTGATTCAGGAAGCGTTCATGGTGCGCACGCATCCGCAATGGCTTCGCGCGCGCGACATCGTCCGATCCGGCCGGATCGGACCCGTGCGGTCGATCACCGGGACGTTCAGCTACTTCAATGACGACCCCGCCAACGTCAGGAACGTGCACGCGTACGGCGGGGGGGCGCTGTTCGACATCGGCTGCTATCTCGTCAACACGGCGCGCATGATCTTCGAGGACGAGCCGCGCCGCGTGTGTGCGCTCGTCGACCGGGATCCGCGGTTCGGCGTCGACCGCCTCTCGTCCATGCTGCTCGATTTTCCGGGGGGCCAGGCGATCGGGACGTGCGCCACGCAGCTCGCGGCCGGGCAGTCCGTGATGATTGCCGGGACACGGGGGCGGCTCGAGATTGAGATTCCATTCAACGCGCCGCCCGATCGGCCCGCACGCGTGTTCGTCGACAGCATCAGTCCTGGCGATGCTTCTCGCGAGATCATCGAGATTCACCCGTGCGATCAGTACACCATTCAGGGGGATCTTCTGTCCGAGGCCATTCGCCGCCGCACTGACGCACCCTACCCCCTGGAGGACTCGGTCAAGAACCTTCAAGTGCTCGAGGGGCTGTTCCGGTCGGCGGAGACCGGGCGCTGGGCGGAACCGTAGCCGCCGCACGTGCCACGTGCGGCGCGGCGCTCCTCGGGAACGCCCCTTCGACCCGGATCACTTCCCCAATGGCGTCGGCGCCAGCACGCGCACGTACCACAGCCGGATCCCGATCTGCTCCACCGGATCGAGCCAGTCGAACCGGGGCCCCGCCGATGCGGCGCTCACCAGCGCGTCGGGCACGATCGTCAGCTCATTGCTGCCGATCCGGACCTGGTCCTGCGGCAGATGCAGACGGTAAGACCCCATCCGGACCGGGTCCGACCGCAGGTGGAGGGTGCCGAGAAGCTGGCGATTGAGGAGCAGGGTCATTCGCCGCTGCAGGGCGGGGGCCACGGGATCCAGCCGGACGACGATGTCGTAGCTGCGCCGTTCGGGCAGGGGGAAGCGTACCGTGGTGCGCTCGCGGCGGGACACCCGCACCAGGACCCCATCCCTGCGCGGCGCGGACCAGCCCTTGCCGAAGAAGAGGCGATCGCGCGGCCCGGCTTCGATGCTCACGTCCTCGCGGAGCGCCACGGCTTCGCGGACGACAAACCAGGGCAGCGCGATGTAGGCGGCCCACCCGAGGGCGGCACACGAGAGTACAGCGGCCGTGCGGATCAGGATGCCGCGTGACGGGCGGCGCCACTCGCCGCGGCGCCGCCAGAACGCCGGCGCCAGGCGGCACGCGCGATCGACGGCAAAGAGCGCCGCGACCAGGTACAACGGGTACGCGTGCATCGTGAAACGCCACTCCCCCCCACTCGACACGTTCCATGTGAAGGCGTACGGCAGCAGAGACGCGAGCAGGATCACGAGAAGCATCCTGCCGGCGGATACGAACGGCAGCATCAGCATCCCCGCGGCGGAGCACCACGCCAGAGCGGCGCCGATGTACGGTGCGTAGCCCTCGAACCCGTGGAACTTGGTCACGAACGGCTGGACGACCAGCCCCATCAGGGTGGTGTCGAGCACACGGACCGGGTGGCCGGAGATTTTTCGGGAGAGGTATTCCGCAACGCTCATCGGCTGCTCGATCGGGAGGCCCTCGCCGAACCGGTAGTACACCGTGTGGTAGTTGATCGCGTAGAACGGATCGCCCGTCGCAATCGCACAGCTGACGAGATACGGGCCGAGCAGCGCGGCGCACACGAGCGCCGCGAGCCCTGCCTTCCGCGCACGCGCCCATCGCTCCGCCCGCGGCGCATCCAGTACGAGCAGCAGGAGCGCCGGCGCGACAAAGGACAGGGCGGTGATTCGCGTCAGGCAGGCGACGCCCGCGGCGGCGCCGGCGAGCACGGCATTCGCAAACGACGGACGACGATGCAGGCGAACGAACGCGGCGGCCGCGAGCACGACGGCGGCCATGAACGTGTCGTCCCGCCAGCCGTCCATGCCCCAGGTAATCAGGTCGTATTCGCCCGCCATCAGCGCGGCAACGACAAGCCCCGCCACCGGAGACACCACGGCCGACGCGAGCAGGTACGCGGCGAAGATGGCGAGCGTCGAACCGGCGGCGGACGCAAAGCTGATCGCGATGTCCTGATCGTCGAGCAGCCAGAGAAACACGTTCGTCCACGCGAGGAACACCGGTTCCCGCACGTGCGCCTGGTAGAACGTCCGCATCTCGCGCGCGAAGCGCAGGTAGTTGATGGGATCCCCGCCGACATACGGGGTGGCAATGCGCTGCCATTCGTGCGCGGCGGGCTTGACGGGCGCCGCCCAGCCGGGGACCGCATGCGTCAGCACACGGGCCCAGCCCGGATGCTCGACGGTCCCGTACCGATGGACGACCCCATCGAGACGGACGAGCCCGCCGTAACCGGTAATGAGGAGAGCAATGATGACGGGAGCTGCGCGCCGCGCGGTCGGGCTGAACACTGGGGGAATCGTATCGCAGTAGATTACAGGGAACTGCCGCTGCTGCGCGCCCGTCTAAGGGGTCGCCAGCCCGCCCCCGGAGGCTACGTGTATCACCCAGCGTTCCACGCGAGGATCCTGCTCGCGCTGGTGGCCCTTGCCACAGTTCCCCTCTTCCCGCCGCCCGCTGCGGCCCAGACATCGGCGGGCAGCCCGGCGCCCGCCGCCAGGGCCGACAGCGATCTCGACCGGTTCATGGAGAAGGTCCTCGCGCGGCGCGACGTCAACCGCGTCACATTCAACCAGTACGTCCTCGACGAGACGGAGTCCTTCGAGATTCTTGGACCCGGACGTCAGCCGCTCCACCGCAGGAACCGCGATTTCACCTGGTACGCACGGGACGACATGCACGTGCGAAGCCCTGTCAGGTTCGACGGCGTCAGCGTCGGCGAGTCAGATCGCCGCACCTACGAACAGGACTGGATCGGCCGCGAGCGGGGACGGCGCGAGCGGCGGGCGCGTAAGGAGAAGGAGAAGGGGGAGGTCAGCGGCCCCGCGGCGGTCGAGCCACGGTTCGTGTCCGAGGCGTACTTCATGGACTTCAAGTTCGAGCCCGGCAACTACTACCTGGCTGGCCGCGAAAAGCTCGAAGGACAGGACGTGCTGCGGATCGAGTACTACCCGACGCGGCTCTTCAACGATTCGGACGACGAGAAGCGGCCGCGCGAGATGCGAAAGGACCGTCCCGGGCGCGAAGAACAGGACATCGACCGCAGGATGAACAAGACGGCGCTGGTGACGCTCTGGGTCGATCCCACCGAGCATCAGATCGTCAAGTACACGTTCGACAACGTATGGCTCGACTTCCTGCCCGGCGCCTGGCTCGTGCGCATCGACGACCTGCGCGCGTCGATGACCATGGGACAACCCCTCGAGGGCGTGTGGCTGCCACGAACGATGAACATCCACGCCGGCCTGACGCTCGCGGCCGGGTCTTTCGAGGCCAGCTACGAGCGCCTGTTCTCGAACTACCGCGAGGCGGAGGTCAAGACGAAGATCACGGTGCCGAAAGAGGAAGCGGCGCACGGGGCAGGGGTGCCAGGGTGCCAGGGGTGCCAGGGGTGCCAGGATGCCAGGGGTGCCATGGGTGCCAGGGGGCCGCAGGTGCCACAGGTGCTCGCGGCGTCGCGTGAGCGGGGAATGCTGACGCTTGCGGCGTTCGCAGTGCAGGTGGAAGAAGGACGATCCCGGGCGGCCGGGCCCGCGGTCGAGACGGTCCGCGAGATCCGCGTGCACGGCAACGCGTTTCTCACCGACGATGAGGTGCTGAAGCTTGCGGGTGTCGCGGTCGGCGATCCGCTGCGGCCTTCGCTCGAACAGGAGATCGCGCAGCGATTGAAGGACAGCCGCCGGTTCGAAAGCGTGGACGTACGAAAACGGTATCGGTCCCTTGACGATCCGACTGATGTGGCCCTTGTGCTCGTCGTGCACGAACGGGCGGGCACGACGGCCGACGCGTCGGGCACCAGCGGGCCTCCGTCCCCGTGGCGGCGCTTCAGGAGCCGCGTCCTGTTCCTGCCCATCGTCGGCTACGCCGATGGGTACGGCCTCACGTACGGCGGCCGCGTGAGCACGATGGATCTGCTGACTGCCGGCGAACGGCTGTCCGTGCCGCTCACATGGGGAGCGACGAAGCGCGCGGCGCTCGAATTCGAGCGCACGTTCAGGGCCGGTCCGCTCACGCGCGTGTTCTCGAGTGCCGGCATCTCGAGCCGCAGGAATCCGCATTTTCAGATTGACGACCGGCGCCTCGCGCTGAGGGGCCGCGCCGAGCGCCAGTTCGCTCGACTGTTCCGGACCGGAGTTGATGCGACGCGCAGCGCCGTCACCTTCGGGACGGCGGACGGCACGCTCTGGAGTGTGGGCGCCGACGCTGCCCTCGACACTCGCGCCGACCCCGCGTTTCCGGGGAATGCCGCCGTGCTCGGCGGCGGGTGGACCAGGCTGAACGTTCGGGGGCTCCCCGCCATCAACCGCTACACCGCCGACGCCCGCGGCTACGCGCGCATCATCGGCCAGAATGTGATCGCGGGGCGCCTGCAGTACTTCACGAGCGACGCGGCGCTCCCGGCGTACGAACGGCTGCTGCTCGGCGGCGCGCCAACGCTGCGCGGGTTCCGCGGCGGCGCGTTTTCGGGCGACCGGATGGTGATCACGTCAGGTGAGCTGCGTGCACCCCTCACGTCCGTGCTGCGCAGCGCCAGGCTCGGACTGACGGTCTTCATGGATGCGGCCAAGGTCGTCGACGTTGGCGCCAGCCTCGCGGCCGCGGCCTGGCATCGCGGCGCGGGAGCGGGGCTCTTCCTGCTTGCTCCGCTGATTCGGATCAACGTCGATGTCGCGCACGGGTTCGATTCGGGGACGCGCCTCAACATCGGGACGGGATTCAGCTTTTGAGGCGACGGCGCGCGTACCGCGGAGCTTCAGCTCCGCGACATCACGGTATCGCCGGCACCATCCACTGGAAGACGTACGCCTGCAGCATCACGATGATCCCCATGATGATGACCAGGCCGACGCTGTGCCAGAACACGAACCGCAGAATCCGCCCTTCCTGTCCCACCTGCCCGGTGGAAGCGGTCGCGACCACGATGCTCTGCGCGTCGATCATCTTCCCCATCACCCCCCCGGTGCTGTTGGCGGTGACGATGAGGACCGGATCGAACCCGAGCTGCTGCGCGGTGATTTTCTGAAGGCTGCCGAAGAGGACGTTCGAGCTCGTGTCGGAGCCGGTCAGCGCCACTCCGAGCCAGCCGAGCAGCGCCGCGAAAAACGGGTACATGAACCCCGTCTTGGTGAAGGCGAGGCCGAGCGTCGCGTCGGTCCCGCCGTAGCGCGTCACGAATCCGAGCGCCAGCATCAGCATGATCGTCGCAAGCGATGACCGCATCCGGCGCCCCGTCATCAACGCCACGCGCAGGAAGACCGCGAACGGAATACGCAGGTACACCGCCGTGGTAATCGCGGCGAGCAGAATGGCGGTTCCGGTAGCCGACGCCCAGTTCAGCGTGAAGACCGCGGCCTCGGCGTGCTGGTTCCGGTACGCCGGGTCCGCCACCCGCGCCGGGTCGACGGCCGTGGGGACGACGGGATAATCCCTGTATACCGCGCGGTGCAGCAACGGAACCTCCCAGGCCGGTGAGAGCACGGCGCTGACAGGCGGCTTCGCTCCGGCCTGATATGCGGCGTAGCCGCGCGGACCCCCGTTGAGCAGCGCCTTGATGGGCGCAAGGCCCCACAGGATGACCGCGACGCTCAGGAACAGCCACGGCATCCACGCGCGGAGAACGGCGCCGCGTACGGGAAGGGCCGCAGGAACTTCTCGGGCGGGACCGGCGCCGGCCGCCGGGACGCCGGGGACAGGTTCGAAGTCCCACACGTCTTTCGGCCGCCAGACCCGCGAGAACCACGCGAGCGCTCCGATCGATGCGAGCCCGCCGACGATGTCGACCAGCTCGACACCGACGAAGTTGCTCCACGCGTACTGCACGAAGGCGAACGTGCCGCCGCAGACCAGCACCGCCGGCCAGACTCCTCTGAAGCCGCGCCAGCCACTCATCGTGACGACGAGCCACACGGGAACGATGAGCGACACGAACGGCAGCTGACGCCCGGCCATGATCCCGATGGTCTCGGCCGGGATCCCGGTAACGGCCGCGAGCGTCAGGATGGGTGTGCCGATCGCGCCGAACGCCACCGGCGCGGTGTTCGCGATCAGTGAGAGGCCCGCCGCATACAAGGGAGTGAACCCGAGCCCCATGAGTAGCGCCGAGCAGATGGCCACGGGCGTGCCGAAGCCGGCCGCCCCCTCGATGAACGCGCCGAAGGAGAACGCCACGAGCAGCGCCTGGACGCGCCGATCCGCCGACAGGCGGCCCACCGAGGTCTTCACCACCTCGAACTGTCCGGTCTCGACGGTCAGGTTGTAGAGAAACACCGCATTGACGATGATCCAGCCGATGGGCAGCAGACCGTAGGCCGCGCCGTAGAGCGCCGTGGCGGCCACGGTCGGGAGCGGCATGCCGTAGACCAGCACCGAGACC
>JALZOC010000401.1 GCA_030857365.1 Acidobacteriota bacterium | reverse complement strand
GTCCTGTTCACCCCGTCGAACAACGGCCTTGCCGCCTGGACCGCGGTGCAGGACGTGACGTTCCAGTACAACACCGTCCGCCACGTGGGCGCCGCCATGATGATCAACGGACGGGACACCGCGCGCGGCAGCGAGTACACCCGGAACATTGCTGTCCGGCACAATCTCTTCACCGACGTCTCGACGCGGTGGGGTGGGCCGGGAGGCTTCATGGTGGTGGGCAACGGGACGCGGGACGTGCGCGTTGATCACAACACGGTGGATCACAACGGATTCGTCGTGGTTGGCAACGGTGAGCCCAACAGCGGCTTCGTGTTCACGAACAACCTCTCACGGCACAACCAGTGGGGCATCTATGGGGATTATCACGGCTCAGGGTTCGACTCGATCAACATCTACTTCCCGGGCCTCCTCATGCGGCGCAACGTGCTCGCGGGCGGAACCGCCTCGAAGTATCCGACCGACAACTACTTCCCTGCCACCTCCAGCTTCATCGGCAATTTCGTGAACGCGGCGGCGGGCGATTACCGCCTGACGACAACGAGCCCCTATGTGGGGATGGCAACCGACGCGACGAACATCGGGGTCGACACGGTCCGGCTGACCGCCGCCCAGCGTTAGCAGAGTGCCAGGGAAGGCGCCCAAGTGCCTGGGTGCCAAAGTGCAACAATGCACCCTTGTCACCCCGGCACCGTGGCACTCTCTCTGTTATTTCGCGACCCCCGACACCTCCCGCATCCCGCCGAGCACGTCCGCGGCGGTGGCCTGCCGATTGGCCACCGAGCCGGTCCACGTGCCCCAGGCCGCGGGGTCGATGACGTCGCCGTTGTTGCCAAGCTGCTGAAGCCGGCGCTCGTCCTCGGGAGTCAGCACCTGCCCGGGTAGCGGTCCGAGTCCGCGGACGTCGGCTGCCGACACCCGTATCCCCTGCCCGACCCTGTTGCCGTAGTCGTCGTGGATCAGCAGGAAGTGCCACACCATCCGCTCCTGCACGTCCCGCTCGCACTGGCCGAGCAGCTCGATCATGTTCTGCAGGAGATCCTGCCGCTCCCAGTCGAGCACCGTGCAGTAGCGGGCGCGAGCCTGCACGTAGTCGTTCTGTCGTTCAATCACGCTGCGCGTGAGCGGGCCGCGGATTTCTGGCGCGCGATGGGGTGCCGGCCGCTTCGACACCTCCAGACCGTTGTGCTGCGATGGCTCGTAGTTGACGTGCGGATTCTGCCCCGGCGCGAGATCCACCGAGTACGCCATCTGCCCGCCACGCTGGTTCGTGGCCACGCGCGCGTTCTTCGGCTGGTTGACGGGTAGCTGCAGGTAATTCGGGCCGACCCGGTAGCGCTGCGTATCGGAGTACGAGAACGTGCGGCCGACGAGCATCTTGTCGTCGGAGAAGTCGAGGCCGTCCACAAGCACGCCGGTGCCCATCGAGATCTGCTCGTTCTCCGCATGGTGATCCGAGACATTGCGGTTGAGCGTCATCACGCCGATTGACCGCAGCGGAAACTGGTCTTCAGGCCAGATTTTCGTATCGTCCAGGGGATCCCACTCGAGCTCCGGATGTTCGTGATCCTCCATGATCTGCACGAAGACATCCCACTCCGGGTAGTCCTTCCGCTCGATCGCGTCGTAGAGATCCTTCGACGCCGACCCGAGGTCCTTGGCCTGCACGTTCCCCGCTTCCGCGGCCGTGAGGCACGCGACGCCGCACCGCGGGTGAAAGTGATACTTCACCAGCACGGTCCCGCCGTCGGCGTTCACCATCTTGTACGTGTTGACGCCAAAGCCCTGCATGTGCCGGTAGCTGGCCGGAATCCCGCGCGGGCTGAAGAGGTGCGTCAGCATGTGCATCGACTCGGGCGTCTGGCTCATGAAGTCGAAGATGCGGTTGGGCTCCTGCCGAAACGTCACGGGATCCGGCTTCAGCGAGTGAATGACGTCGGGGAACTTGATGGCGTCCCTGATGAAGAACACCGCGAGGTTGTTGCCCACCAGATCCCAGTTCCCGTCCTCGGTATAGAACTTCACCGCGAACCCGCGTGGATCCCGCGCGACCTCGGACGAATCTCGACCGCCGATGACGGTCGAGAAGCGGATGGCGAGCGGAGTCTTCTTTCCCGACTCCTGGAACAACCGGGCACGCGTGTACTTCGATGCCGGCTCGTCGCCAATCCGGCCCGTCGCCACGAAGTCGCCGTAGGCCACGAATCCCCTGGCGTGCACGACGCGCTCGGGAATGCGCTCGCGGTCGAAGTGGGTGATCTTTTCGAGGAAATGGTAGTTCTCGAGCGTCGCGGGGCCGCGGCTTCCCACGGTCCGCTGCGACTCGTTGTTGGTGACAGGGTGGCCCTGCCGGGTGGTGAGTGTCTGATCGTCCGTGTCGGACTTCTTCTCCATCGCCATGCTCCTTCGGGATTGAATCTCTGAAACGGCGTCGTGGCTCGCGCCTCCGGACAAAATCGAGGTCCGCGCACCGCGCACTCCTTATCGTACCTTCCCACGGCACCCGTCGTCTCACCGGCCGGCGGAGCGGTCGCGGGGACCCCGGTCGCCGCAACCCGGCTGGACCTCTGCGCGGATGGCGCGCGTGCATGAAGGGGCCCGGCCGAAGAAGTTATGGCCCAGGTGGGCGCCGGCGGCACGTCCGGACCGCACCGCCGGGCACGGCGCGTGCAAGCGGCGTGGGGGTGCCACCCCCCGACAGGCGGAAAACGACCCGGATGACGATCGTGGACCGGAGAAAGAGCTACATCGACATCATGGAACGGGTGCTTGGCAGCTCACATCTTCCTACTTCCGCTCCCCGCATCCTTCATCTCACCGACGCCGAGGTCAGCAGCTGGACATCTGTCACGACGCCGCCGGGTGTCACGACGCCGTCGGGCGCTCAGCGGAAGCCTCCGCGGCGTTGACGGCGCCCCACTGCCCCTATCCCTCGTGCAGATACGCTTCCTCCCCGTGCAGACTCATGTCCAGCCCGGCGCTCTCGTCGGTGTCCGACGCTCGGAGCGGAATCGCGAGGCCGATGACTTTCAACAGAACGAAGCTCGCCACGCCGCTGTAGGCAAGCACCGCGAGAATGGCCCCCGCCTGGATCACGAGCTGGAACGGGTTGCCGAACAGTGCGCCGTCCGCAATCCCGTTCAGGCTCTTCTCCGCGAAGACGCCGGTGAGCAGCGCGCCGACGGTGCCGCCGACGCCGTGCGCCGCCACCACGTCCAGCGAATCGTCGAGCGAGGTTTTGACGCGAATCATCAGCGCCAGGTAGCTCGGCACGGCGGCAATCGCGCCCAGTGCGAGGGCGCTCATCGGGCTGATGAAGCCGGCGGCCGGGGTGATGGCCACGAGCCCGACGACGATGGCGGTGGCGGCGCCGACGGCGGTCGGCCTCCCCGATCGGAGCATGTCGAGAAACGTCCACACCACCAGCGTCGCCGCCGGGGCGAGCATCGTCGTCACGAAGGCGAGGCCGGCAATCGGGCTTGCCGCGAGGGCGCTCCCGGCGTTGAACCCGAACCAGCCGAACCAGAGCAGCCCCGAGCCGAGCAGGGTGAAGGGAATGTTGTGCGGCAGGAGTGACGCCGACGGATAGTCGACGCGCTTTCCGAGCAGGACCGCGGCCACCAGCGCCGCGATCGCGGCATTGACGTGCACGACCGTGCCGCCGGCAAAATCGAGGGCGCCCCACGTGGCCAGCCACCCTCCGCCCCAGACCCAGTGCGCAATCGGCGAGTAGACCAGGAGCGTCCACAGGGAGATGAAGGCGACGTACGCCGAGAAGCGCATCCGCTCCACGATGGCGCCGGAAATCAGCGCCGCCGTGATGATGGCAAACGTCCCCTGGTAGGCCATGAACAACGCATGGGGGATGGTGCCCTGCGCCTCGAGGCCCACCCCGCGCAGGAAGGCCCGCGACAGATCTCCGATCCACGCGCCGCCGGGGCCGAACGCCAGGGAGTACC
>JALZOC010000400.1 GCA_030857365.1 Acidobacteriota bacterium | reverse complement strand
ATCCCCCCGTTGGTGATCCGCGCCGAAATGGTGGCCTTCGAGTCGGACGGCAGCCGCAGTTCGATCCCGCCGTTCGTGCAGCCCAGCTTCACCCCCGCCGCCGTCAGCCGCGCGAGATCCACTTCCACGCCGCCGTTGGTCGTACTCGCTTCGATCGGCCCGGACACGTCGCGCGCCTTGATGCCCCCGTTGGTGGTTTCGGCATTGATGCGGCCGCTGAGGCCGGCGAGCTCGATGCCGCCGTTCACCGTCCGGAACACCACTTCGGCCCCGGCGGGCACCTTGACGCGGTAGTTCACCTGCTGGCTGGCGCGGCTGATGAGCCCCTCGGTGCCGCGCTGCACCTTGGTTTCGATCTTGATCCCGGCGGGGGAGATCGACTCGATGATCTCAATCCGCTCGAGAGCCTGCCTGGCCGCTTCCACCGAACCGGCTTTGGCGGTCTTCTCCGCCACGATTTCGACCACATTGCCTGCCGCCGGCTGCACGTCGATCTTGCCGTTGACGTTGCCGATTTCGACCCGGCCGCCCGGCTGGAGCTCGTAGGTTCTGCTCCACTCGGCGGTTTCCTTCTGCTTGTAGTCCGCCATGGCCAGGTCGCAGCCGGACGTGAGCACGGCCGCGACGAGCAGGGGGAGCACCAGCGTGGTCAGGCGCGCGCGAGCGGTCAAGGTGTTCATGTCAGTCTCCTGGCGCGATTAGACGTTCCCCGCCCCGCAGGGGTTCATTTGCCGCACGACGCGCCGGCGCGCGGCCGGAGGAGCGCTATAATTGCAGGACATGTCGGACAGGAAGTATCGGCAGCATGGCTATCAGGACGAGCCCAGGGGGCCGCGCCCCGAGTCCAGGCCCGCGGAGAAGAAGGAGTACGCTCCCCGGGGCCAGACGCCCGCCGGTCCGCCGAAATCGTTCAACATGCCTGGCTACCGGGAGGTCGTGCGCTGCCGCGGGTGCGGGCACGAGCTGACGGTTGCGCTCGCGTGGAGCGCCGACGGCCGATGTGCGCGCTGCAGCGCCGATCTTCACAGCTGCGCGCAGTGCGTGAGCTTCGACACCGGCGCCCGCTTCGAGTGTCTGCAGAGCATCACCGAACGGATTTCTCCGAAGGACGCACGGAATGCCTGCCCGGTCTTCGAGCCCCGGACGACCGTCGAGCGGGAGACGAAGTCGGCCCCGGCGGCCAGCGCGCGTTCGGCCTTCGACGATCTGTTCAAGTGACTGCCCGCGCCCTCGTCTGTCTCGCGCTCGCGGCGGCCTGCGCCGGCGCCACCGCCGTCGTCTCTCCCGTTGCGGGCTCTCGCGCCATTCAGGCGCCCGCCGCGAGATACGAAGTGGTGCGCTCGTATCCGCACGATCCCCAGGCCTTCACGCAGGGGCTCGTGTTCGTCGACGGAGTTCTCTACGAAAGTACCGGCGTCAAGGGCCGGTCCACGCTGCGCAGGGTGAAGCTCGAGAACGGCGAGGTGCTTCAGATGCGGCGCATCCCGGACGAGTACTTCGGCGAAGGGATCGCGGTGTGGCGCGATCGCATCTTTCACCTCACGTACCAGTCGGGCACCGGCTTCATCTTCGACCGCGTGTCCTTCGAGCGGGTGGGTACGTTCAGCTATCCCGGCGAAGGGTGGGGTCTCACGCACGACGGGACCCGCCTGATCATGAGCGACGGGACCGCGTCATTGCGTTTCCTGGATCCCGACACGCAGCGCGAAACCGGGCGCATCCGGGTGCGTGACGGCGCGAGGGACGTCGAGCACCTGAACGAGCTCGAGTTCGTCCGGGGGGAGGTGCTCGCCAATGTGTGGCAGACCGACCGCGTTGTCCGCATCGACCCGAAAACGGGCCGGGTCCTCGAGTGGATCGACTTTGCCGGGCTCCTCACTGCGGCCGAGAGAGCGCGCGACGTCGACGTCCTGAACGGGATTGCGTACGACGCGGCGACCGATCGGCTGTTCGTGACGGGTAAACTCTGGCCGAGGCTCTTCGAGGTCAGGATCCTCCGCTGAGGGCTGTCAGATTCCCGAGGTGGTCATCGTCCGCAGGCTGCGCAGGGTGCGTTCGAGGGATTCACGCGCGATCCGATTCACGATTGGGCCCGCGATGGGGCGGAGCAGCGTGGGAACGGGTCGGCTGAGGCTCACCGATTCGCACTCCACGAGCGCGCCGCCGGCGGACGCCTCGTAGCGCCAGTACGCCGCGAGCCGCCACAGGAAGCCGCTGTCGTCGCCGGGCGGCACTGCCCGTTCGCGCGCGGTTCCCGCGTCCTTCAGCTCCACGATCCGCGTCGCCTCGCTTCGGGCCGCGTACCGCGTCGCGTCGATGCGGCGGTACTCCACGGCGTGCTCGGTGTCGTACGTGACGGTGACGATCGCCGTGCGCCGCAGCTTCATGTAAATGCGCAGCCGATCGCCGTCGGCGGCGAGCAGCTTCGATGACACGACATCAGGGTAGAACTCCACCTCGCGGCCTGCCTGCTTTCTGAGCCGGCCGATCAGCGCATCCATCGTGACGTCGGGCACGAACATCGCGCCAACCCAGTGGTGCACCTCGCTATCAGCGACCGAGGGTGCCTTCATTTCGACGACGCTCACGTCGCCGCTCCGGACCGTCTCGCGCCACCCGCGCGGCCCTCCATCCCGATCGTGGATGAAGAATTGGGCTGGAGAGGTCCCCGTCCGGTGCCGCGCGTCGAGCATGGAGAGGTATCGCGCCCATTCGTCGAGCGTGGCGGGACCCTGTGCCGCGACACGGGCGCCTGCGCCTGCCGCGAGCAGCAACGCCATCACGCACGCTGAAGACCGGAAGACCAGCAGCTCGCTGGCGAAAAAGTTGAAAGTGGCGCAGGCGGTAATCGCCGCCAGGTTCGCAGCGACCGGCGGCACGCCGAGACGGCCGGTCATCGCGGCCACCAGCACGAGATTGCCAGCCAGCGAGATGGCGCCGTTCAGCACCTGGAAGCGGAGAAAGCGCGCTGCGAGCAGCCGCCCGGACGAGGCCGGCCGATCGTTCCAGGTCCACCGCTGGTGCCATGCGAAGTTGTGGACCACCGCCGCTTCCACCCCGACAGCCGTCGCGGCCAGATAGTGCCACCCGGCCGTGTGGATGAGAAGCGCCGTCACCCCGACCTGCACCAGGACGCCCCCCGCCCCGACGGCATTGAAGACAGCCCAGCGACGGGGCATCGGCGGGATAGCACTGGCGGACGTCGGCTCGCAGCACACGCGCATTCTTTCCTCGAGGAGTAAGGCGTGGATGCCCCGCCGAACGGCTCAAACAGCGCCGCCTCAGGGCATATAATCCGCCGGAGATGCTGCCGGCGCGAATACGAGTGAGGCATGCACGGCCGGCCGATCGCGGCTTCGTCCTGCAGACGACGGCGCGGCTGTCGGCGTTCGGTCCCCCTTCCTGGCGTGACCCCGCGGACGTGGTGGAGGGGGAAGCCCGCACGCTGCGGGAGTTTTTCGAGTCGCCGGATCCCTCGTCCGCACTCCTGATTGCGGAAGCGGCCGGCGAGGCGCTGGGCTTTGCGCTGCTAGAAGAGGCGCGCGACTACTTCACGCACGACTGGCACGGGCACCTCGGCATCCTCGCCGTGGCAGAGGCCGCCGAAGGGCAGGGCGCCGGGGCCGCGCTGATACGCGCCGCGGAACGCTGGGCGAAGCGGCGGGGGTATCCAGCCCTGACGCTGAACGTGTTCGACGGCAACCGGCACGCCCGTGACGTGTACGAACACTTCGGCTTTCAGCCGGACACGATCCGCTACTTCAAAAAGCTCTAGCGAGGCTGCGTCTCAGACCAGCGAGTCGCGGGCGCGGCTCCTCGACCGCGCAGGCTCGCGCGTGTCACCGCGGCCGCCCCAGGAACCTCAGGAGCTCGCTGTCCGTCCCCAGGATGAACGTTGTCTTCGCATCCATCGTCTGCTCGTAGGTTTCGAGTGATTTGGTGAACGCGTAGAAATCGGCGTCGCG
>JALZOC010000399.1 GCA_030857365.1 Acidobacteriota bacterium | reverse complement strand
GCGTCGCGAAGCCCGAAATCGAACGGCTCCCACGACAAGAGGGCGCCGACGGCGGTTCCCCATACGCCGTCACCGGACGCGGACGGGAGCACCGGTCCGGATATCGCGGGGATGACCGACTGGGGCAGCATCTGCCCGAAGATGTTATTCGCCGTACCCCGGTTGGACTGCCAGAGGGAGTCAAGGCGCGGTAGATACGCTGCTCGCGAGACGCTGACACCCGCGCTCGACGCGTTCGCCTGCTCAAGCGCGGCTTTGACGGTTGGGTAGTGATCGACCGCGTACTCAAGGGCCTCTTCCAACGTGAAGACTTGTGGCGCCGCAGTGTGCGGAGCGACCGCCTGCGCCGGCGCCTCCCCTGGCGCGACCAGGACACTCAATACCGCGATGGTCGAAAGGCGAAGTCGGATCATCAGCCCTCGTACACGTGGGTCAATCGTGCTCGAACATCTCACCGAACAGTTCCTGTACACGTTGCCGTGCTGTCACGAGCGCCTTGCGACCAGACGGTGTCGCGCGGTACACGCGCCGGTTCCGTCCGTCTTTCAAGGTCAGGCGTGAGCGGAGGTATCCCTGACGCTCCATGCCGTGGAGAATCGGATAGAGCGTGCCGGCACTGAGCCGGTAGCTGTGCCGGCTCAATTCGTCGATCATCGCCTGGCCAAAGATCGGCCCTTCTGCGGCGTGATGGAGGATGTGAAGGCGAATGAGGCCGGTGTACAGATTTCGGTCTAGCATCGAATGTCGATGTTTGATTACGATAGCGAAGATCGAAGCCTAGTGCAGAGATTTAGCGCCTGTCAACACTGGTGGAAAAGATCGCGGCCCTGCCTCTGGCAGACCGAGGCGGGTGGAACCGGATTCATCTCGTTGTTGAAGACCTCGCCGCCGAGGTCTTCAACGTCTGCGTGCGGCCGGCGTGCCGTTCCGTAACGATATCGTGACTGGACCAGGCGGCTCACAGATCCTCTTGGAGGATCCGTCCGGCAGCCCGATCGAATCGTTTCAGCCGAGAGGTTGATGACGCCAGCCGATCGTCATGCGGCAACGGCGTGACGCTCCCGTAAACGAGCCGCCCAATGTCATCCCTGTGGTTCAACGTGCTCGTCGTCGTGGCTGCGATGGTCGCTCGCAGGCGCCATTGCGTCGGTGACCGGGTTTGGCATCGGCAGTCTGCTCACGCCGATCTTGCTCACCTTCGGGTTGACCAGCGCTGCAGGTGGGTTGGTTGGCGCACTACTGCACGAGTGGGTGAGCAGCTGGGGACTCCAACGTGGCCCATCCCATCGGTGTGTCGGCACCAGAACATCAGGAGCGCAGGGTCACACGGGTGTAGGGTCGCCGAGTCATACCAGCGGACGGGAGCGCAGGAGTGACGGCCACCCAGCCAGGACGTGATCAGGCGCCGACAACACGACGCCGGCGCCCGTCGCCTCAAACGTCTGGACCGAGCTCGCGCGACGGCGTGGGGCGAGGCCGCCTGCGCGAACCCAACGCGGGTGGCGCCCGGAAACGAGTGGCCGATGGCGAGAATGAGGGTGAAGCGTGTCCAAGGCCGGTATGCCGTCACCATCACGGGCCGGCTGTCGGCACGCGATCTCCGGCGGCTCGAACACGCCTGCGGATCCGCTTTGGACAGCAGTTGCCCCCTTGACCGTTCGACTGGACTCCGTCACAGGCATCGACGAGACCGCACGAGCCTATCTCGACAGACTGGTACGGCGCGGCGCAGAGGTGATCTCTTCCTGAATCGTGACGGGGTCGGTGTCCTCATGACGGCGGCTCGCCCGATCCACGTCTTCGTCCTGGAGACACACCACCGACGTCACGATGGGGGCGACGAGAATCACCCCCGAGAATGACCCCGAGCATCCTGCCGTCGAGGTCGAACAGGCCTCCACCCGATCACTTGGCGGCGGAAGTCTGAACACGTAAGGGAGGTAGGCCGACGATCTCGAACGTGGCACTCGCAATTTCAATCCCTGCCTGCTCGAACCGTCGCAACACGGACCGCGCTATGGCATCTTTCACGTCGCGAATGCCGTGGTCACGAACGATGAAACGCACAGTCAGCTCAACCCAGTTATCGGTCAAGGCGTAGAACACCCGGGGCGTCAGGTCGTCCAGGCTGATGAAGTATCGCCGCTCCAGCGCTCTCCGAACGGGCTCGCTGGACGCGTCCAGGGGCTGCACCTCGGCCGCGACACACTCGAGCAGGATCGCCTCGGCACCCGTCCGATCGGCGCGGTATGGAATCGGGACGGACATTTCCTCCCAGATGAACGGGAACTCTCGCGTGTAGTTGTAGACAGGTTCGTCGAACACCTTGTCGTTCGTGACAGTGACAATTCTGCCCGTAAACTGCCGGGATCGCACCCACACGGCGGGATCCGCGCCCTGCACGGCCGGGGGCTGTCCCATCTCCATGATCTTCGTCTGCGTAAATGTGAGCGCGATAACGTCACCGCGGACACCCCCCATGGTGATGCGATCGCCGACAGTGAAGGTGTTCCCGCGCATGATCACCACGTATCCTGCGAAAGCCGTGACGACGCGCTGGAGCGCGAATGCGAGGCCGGCGCCGAAGAGGCCAATTCCGGTAGTCAGCCGCTGCGGGTCGTCGAACCAGATTGATATCAGGGCGAGGATGCCGGCGACGGCGGCCGTGATGCTCGCGCCCTGCCGTGTCCAGAACATCGCGCGTTCGTTCCGGTGCATTCCGCTGGTAAGGCGCACTACGCCGACCACCGCGGCGCGGAGCAGGAGAACGCCCAGGAGGAAACCGACGGTGAGCAGCAGTTTCCGGCCAGTCTCCGCATTGACGCCGATGAGCCTGATTCCGAGCCACTCCATAGTCAGCCTCCGGTGACCTCAGCCGTGCGTCGACGCGCACGCTTCGTCTTACGCAGTCATCGTGCCGGCTGGGGCTGCGACGGCTCCGGCGCGGCGACCGTGCGAATCAGCACCCTTCGCATACGTGTTGCACGTCGGACTGGTCGTCAGGGTCCTGAGGGGAGCAAGGAGTGTGTTTCCTGAACGTCGCGGGTTCCACCATCGTTATCTTCGAGCCGATCGAAAGCCGCGTTGCCGACAGCGCCTGACCCCGCATCTGGCGCTTCATTTGCTTGCGCGTGAATCGCGGACAAATGACTGGAGGACGGATATGCGAAGCCCGACGATTATCGCCGCAGCCGCGATTGCCGCTGCGCTCACGGCCGCCTGCGGCGGTCAGGAGCCGGCTCGAGAGCCCGCCACCGACGCGGCCGCTCGACCGGACACCGCCGCAACGGAGGCAGAGCGCAAGCGAGACGAGGACCGCACGAAGATGGAGAACCGCGTCGCTGACCTCGAGGGTCGGTGGACTGAGCTGTCGGCAACACTCGCGGCGAACTCCCGGAGGGCGACGGCAGCGATAAAGGAAGAGGTCATCGAAGACGTGAAGAACGTTCGCGGTGCGGTGGCTGACCTGAGAACGACGACGGCTGAGAACTGGTGGGAGCGCCACGAGCGGATCATGGAACGTAATGCTGAGGACATAGAGGAGGACGTGCGCCGGTTTACAAAAGGACGTCGGACTCCGGCCCCCGCCAGCACACCCGATCCCCCATCAGGCGCAGCACCATTCGAATCCCGTCGCGATCGGTTCGTCACCCGTCTGGAGAACAGAGTGGACGCGATGGAGGTGCACCTGAAGAACGCTCGGGCCACCGGTGCACAGCGCGCAGAACTGGAGGATACGCGGGCGCGGGTCGGCAAGCTGAAGGAGGACGTCGAGAGACTGCGGAAGGCATCGCCGGATGACTGGTGGGATCTCAGCGCTACGCGCGTCAACGAGTACATCGACCGGGTGGAGAACTCGATCCGCCGTCTGGACGACAACAAGACAGGCGCGTGACGCGGTCGTGAGGTTCACCGGGTGGACCTCGGGCGGGGGCACTCCCGTCGCTCAGGAATGGCCCACACCTCGCC
>JALZOC010000398.1 GCA_030857365.1 Acidobacteriota bacterium | reverse complement strand
TACCTGTACAGGCGTCAGACCCCTGGCAATTGTGCCGGTGTTTCTCCGAGGCTGACGTTGAAGGCTGGGGTTCGAATGGCTGAGCGTCGGCCGGCTGACGTTCGAGCGCAGTCAGGGCGCTGACTAGAGCTGACTAGAACTGGTAGACAAGGAACGCGCCCGGCAGTTCGGCGTTCGTCGCAGGTTTCGTCATCGCCGGAAAGTGGCCGAACGCCTCCACGAAGCGGGCATTCGCCACGAAACAGGCGCCACGCCATCCGCGGAACCGTCCGAGCGCCCGGCCCATCTCCGCGTACAGATCCAGCAGCTTCTCTTCGCCGGCCTCCGCGCCGATGCGAACCCCATAAGGCGGGTTGAAGCAGAACACGCCGCCCTTCATACCCGCCGCCCGGGGCAGCATCCCGGCGACAGCATCCGGCGTCAGCGTGCGCACGTCGCGCTGCCCGATCACGATCGAGTCCTCGTGCGCCGCGCCGGTCAGGCCTGCCGCGCGGAGGTTCCCCACCATCGCGGGGATCCGCTCCTCGTCGAGGTCGAGCGCAAGGATGCGCGGGACCGTGCCGGGGAACAGATCGGGCGCCTGGTCCGGCAGCCCTGCAAAAGCGGTCAGGTGTCGGAACGGAAGATCAGAGGGGCGTCGGATCGCGGCGCCGACCGCCAGCCCTGCCGCCTCGATCGGAATCGTGCCGCCTCCGGCCATCGGGTCGACGAGCGGCTCGGCCCGCGCGTCCCATCTCGACAGCATGATCAGCTGCGCCGCCATGGTCTCGCGCAGTGGCGCGGGCCCGGCGGCCACCCTGGCGCCCCGGCGGTGGCGCGCACCCAGCCCGATATCTATCGCGACGACCGTGCGGCGACCCTCGGGTGTGCCGGCGCGTCGAGCCACGAAGACAACCTCCGGCGTTTCCGAATCCACTTCCGCGGTGACGCCCCGGGACAGAAGCGCCTCCACGATCGCATTCTTCACCACGCCGCGCAGCTGCAGCGGCGACGCCTCGAAATCGTGCGCTGACCCGAGGTCTACGGAGAACCGCAAGTGAGGCGCCGCAGGCAGCCGCTCATCCTCTGTCAACGCGGGCAGAAGCTCCTCGAACAGCGGCTCCAGCCGTACGGCGGTGCTCGCAAACAGATCCCAGGAGATTCGAGACGACGTGCGGTGATGGCAGGCCGCCACCCAGGCGAGGCGGGCGTCGAACGGGTACAGGAGCGTGGCCTCACCCTCCCGTTTTGGCTTGGGAACACGCACGTCGAAGGGAGAGCGCATCACGAGACGCTTGAACTCCGCCTCCATGACGCGATTCGCGCCGCCGGAACCGGTCAGCCGGAGATCGTCACATCGCATCCGCGCCAGTATATCGATGGCGCCGCCGCATCCTGGCACTCCTCGGGCCCGCGGCACGCACCTTGGCACTTGCCACCCCGACACGTCGTGATGTGATCACTCAATCGCCTTCCACCTCCCATCGCGCCGAGGATCCGCGGCCCCGTCCAGCCGCCCCGGCCCAGTCATGTGCACCCCGTGAAGACCTGAATCCTCCCCACTGCCCGACCGGACGACCACGCCTCGATCGGCGAGGCCCTCGACAAGAGCAGGGGAAAGCTTCGATGCCTCGCCGGATACGCTGTCGCCTCGGGCGTAGAGGTTCGGCAGATCGATGGCCTGCTGAAGCGGGAGCTTCCACGCGAGCAACGCCACGAGCGTCTTCGCCGTGTATGCCAGGATGGCGGAGCCGCCCGGCGAGCCGAGCGCCGCGTGAAACCTGCCGTGCGCGTCGAGGATGATCACCGGCACCATCGACGAGCGGGGGCGCTTTCCACCCGCCACCGCGTTCGCGGCCGCTGTTCCAGCCACCGATGGCAGGAACGAAAAGTCCGTCATCTGGTTGTTCAGCAGGAACCCGCCGACGGCGCGGCCGGACCCGAACAGCGATTCGATGGTCGACGTCATCGACACCACGTTGCCTCGCGTGTCCACGACGACGAAGTGGCTCGTGCCTGCCGATTCAGGCGTGGCGTCGGCGCCTGCGGCGGAACCGGGCGGACGGCCCGCGGCAGGCGACGGACCCGCCCGTGCCGCAATGAGCTTCGCGCGCGAGGCGATGTAGGCCAGGTCGAGCAGGCCGTCGACAGGCACCCGGACGTGCGCCGGATCGGCGATGTACTGATCGCGGTCCGCGTACATGATCCGGCTGGCCTCGGCGAAGAGGTACCACGCCTGCGGGTCCGCCGGTCCTCGTTCAGCAATGTCGGTGTGGTCCAGAATGCCCAGGAGCTGGAGCACCGATGCGCCACTCGACGGCGGCGGCGGCACGCAGACGGAATACCCGCGGTAGGCTCTGCAGAGCGCCGTCCGCTGCACGGGCCGATAGCGGGCGAGATCCGACAGCGTCATCGATCCTGGTCGTGGCTCCGCTCGCGTTCGGGCCACGATCTCCCGCGCGACACGGCCGCGGTGGAGCGCGCGCGCGCCCTGTGCCGCGAGCAGCCGAAGCGTCGCCGCGTACGCCCGGTTCGTCACGATCTCTCCTGCCTGCACCGGTGTGCCATCCGGTCGGGAGAACAGTGCCTTCACGTCCGGTTGCTGCGCCTGCACCGACGCCCCGTTGACGAAGCGCCCGAGCCGCGGGGGAACGGCAAATCCCGACTGCGCCGCCGACACGGCGGATTCGAACAACCGATTCCATCGGAGGCGGCCGAACCGTGCATGAGCCACGCCGAGCATCGGGATTACCCCGGGGACTCCCGTCGCGCGCCCGCTGGTGACTGCCTCGCCGACCCGCAGCGGTTCCCCGTCGTCGTCCAGCAGCAGCCTGGGGCCGGCAGCCGCGGGAGCGACCTCCCGGCCGTCGAACACGGTGATGGCTCCGGTGTTCGCCTCGAAGTGCATCAGGAAGGCGCCGCCACCGAGTCCGGAGCTCTGCGGCTCCACGAGTCCGAGCATCGCCTGTACCGCGACAGCCGCGTCGACCGCGCTGCCCCCGGCTTTCAGGATGTCGATCCCCGCCTCCACCGCGAGCGGGTTGGCGGCCGTCACTCCGGCGGCGGGGAGCTGCGCGAACGCAGGCGAGGGCACCAGGATCAGCAGGAGCGTTGCGACGCGGCGCGGCACCAGGGCAGCCATCATGTTCCTCCGGGTGAAGCTGCTGCCGCGGCATCGCCGCGGGTTCCGTACGCCAGCATATCCGGTCCGGTCGCCTCGTCAGCCGCCCGGATGCCAGCCGAAGCGACAGGCCCCGGGCCGGACAACTTTGGAGCCGCGTCCGTGGCGTGGTTGTCCTGTCCCCCCGAGTGGTGCGATACCCGTTGACAGTTGCCGCCGAACCCGCTACGAATAACGTTCACTCAATTACCGTCTCGCCCCAAGGAAACCCAATGAAGTTACGACATGCCCTGACCCTGATGCTCGCGTCCGCCCTGTGTGCGGCGCCGGCGGCGGCCCAGCCCGACAAGGAACGATGCGGCACCCGCCAGCCGAGCCTGGAGGAGGTTGAGCAAATAGAACAGCGAATCGCGCGGCCCCGGACCAAGGTGAAGACGACCGACACCATTCCTGTGTGGGTGCACGTCATCAACAAGGGTGCCGGGTTCGCGAATGGCGACCTGTCCGAAGAGATGATTCGGGCGCAGATTCGCGTGCTGGACAGCTCCTTCTCGGGCGGGACGGGCGGCGCGGGGTCAGGATTCGGCTTCCAGCTCGTCGGCGTCACCCGCACGACGAACCAGGCGTGGTTCCAATCGATGGCGACGAACTTCGAGGTGGAGCTCGAGGCCAAGCGGGCACTGCGCCGCGGCGGTCCGGAGACCCTGAACATTTACACGATCGACGGGGGCCCGTACCTGGGATTCGCGTATTACCCGTCGATCCTGACCTATGAGGCTTACGCCATCCTCGACGGCGTGGTGCTCGACTGGCGATCCCTGCCGGGTGGCACGTTCGCCATCTACAGCGAGGGGGACACGGCCACCCAT
>JALZOC010000397.1 GCA_030857365.1 Acidobacteriota bacterium | reverse complement strand
GACCCACACCGTCCACCACGTGATGCCGAGGACCACGGCACTGCGGGGCCATGCGGCCGGCGCGGTGAGTGCGACGGCGATGGCGAGCGACGACGGGTAAATCGCAAAGAGCAGGAAGCGAGGCCCCCACGTCCAGCCTCCGTACCACGCCCACCATTGCGAGTAGACGAGGAGCAGGCCGGCGAGGAACGCGATCGAGAGCTCGAGGCAAGTGGCCAGCTCGGGACGCCGGCGTCGGGCGTCCATCACCAGCAGCACGCCTGGTGCAAAGAAGAGCAGCCCCTTTCCGAACGAGAACAGCAGCGAGGCCAGGCCGAAGAGCAGCGGGTAGCTGAAGCCCGGCATCCCCGAGTACGGCAGGACCGTCACGACGCCGCGATCGCCGTGGTAGCCGCTATCGAAGGGGCCCCCGCGCACGATCGTGTTTTCGAGAACTATCAGTCCGGCCGCGACAGCGAGCGCGATGAGCCCGTCGGCCCGGCGGTCCTTCCACGTGCGCCAGACCGCCGCAAGCAGCAGGCCGACAGCAGTTGCCGGAGCGTTGACGACGCCGAGCACGACGGCGCCCCAGCCGAGTCGACTTCCGGGTCCGTTGACGAGCATGAACCCCGTACCGACCAGCACCGCCGAGAACGCCTCGCCGTAGAAGTCGCGCGTCGCGTGCGGCATCATGCCGGTGGCCGCGAGCAGCAGCACGAACGCGGCCCGTTCGTCCGGTGGCAGCAACGGGCGGAGGGCTCGCCAGCCCACGACTGCGGCGGCCGCGAGAACGAGCACGTTGAAGCGCGCACACCACCACATCCTCGTCTCGCCGAGCAGCCAGAACGGCGCGGCGAAGAGCGGCCCGACATAGGAGTAACGTTCGCGTCCGAGAGTGCCTTCGCGCAGCAGCGCGTCGATCTTGAGGTACCGCACGTAGCCGTCGCCGTACAGGCCGTGCGGGACGACGGCGAAAAGGAGCGCAATCGCCGCGGCCGTGAGCGCGAGTGTTACGAGGACCGCGCGTGCTGGCGGGGTCTTCATAGCGGCGCATCAGTCGTCGCAACCGCCGTGCGCGACCAGTACCAGTAGAACGGCAGCCCGAGCGCCATCAGCCCCAGCCCGGCCAGCGCCCGTCCAGGTGTTGTCCACAGCGTGCTCAGGATCAGCCAGCCCGACACCAGCAGGAACAGCACAGGGACCACCGGGTAGCCCCACGTGCGGTAGGCCCGTTCGGCGTCGGGCATCGTCCGGCGGAAGACGAAGACCGATCCCGCCGCCAGCGCGACGAAAATCAGCACGGCGAAGATGGCGTAGTCCGTCAGCGTGTCGTACGATCCGGAGAGCACGAGCACCGAGGACCAGACGCATTGTGCGACGAGCGCCCGGATTGGAACCCGCGATCGAGTGCCAAGCCGCGCCAGGCCCGCGAAGAAGAGCCCGTCCCGCGCCATCGCGTATGGGATACGCGCCGAGACCAGCGCGGCAATCTGCAGCGCGCCGAAGATCGACATCGCCAGCACGCCAGCCATGATGTTCGCCGCGCCGGCCCCGAGCCCGCGCGCGATCACTTCGCTCGCCACGGACGAGGACTCGGAGATGCCGGCCACTTCAGCCGGCGTGAGGACGTAGAAATATGCGGTGTTGACGAACACATACAGCGCGCCGATGACGAGGAGTCCCCCGACGATCGCAAGCGGAAGGTTGCGCTGCGGATTCTTGACCTCCTCGGCGACGTACGTCACTTCGTTCCACCCGTTGTATGCCCACAATGCGCCGAGCATCGCCGCCGCGAACCCGGCGAACCCGCCGCGCGCCGCCGCCGGCACACCCTCGCACGCGCCACCCTCGCTGGTCAGCGCGAAGTGGCCCCACGAGCCGTCCGCAAGCAGGATCGCGCCGAGGCCCACGCCGAGGACCAGCGCGATCTTCAGCGTCGTGAGCACGAACGCAATGCGGCCGCTGACGGCGACGGCCGTGCAGTTGACGATGGTGACGACAACAATCGCCGCGATGGCCATCCCCTGCACGCCGCTGACCGCCATCGGCCAGCCGGCCAGATCGAGCGTCAGCCACGGCCGCCCGAACGCGCCGCCGGCGAGAATGTTCAGGAAGATCGCGAAGCCGACCGCCAGGCCCGCATTGCCACCGGTGCTGGCCACGAAGAACCTCGTCCAGCCGTACAGGAAGCTCGGGAGCCTTCCATAGGCCTGGCGGATATAGACGTATTCACCGCCGGCCTTCGGCATCATCGCGGCCAGTTCGGCGTAGGTCAGGGCACCCGCCAGGCTCAGAAGCCCCGCGACTACCCAGACCGTGACCACGAGCCCGGGCGTCTCGACGTTGCAGGTCATGACGCGGGCCTTGAGGAAGACCCCCGTGCCGATCGTCTCGCCGATCACGATCGCGGCCGCGGCGAACACGCCCAGGCCCCGGACGAGGCCGGCGGGCGCCGCTCTGTGGGTCGGGATGGTCACTCGCACAGGCTCATCGGTCAGCGCCCGATTAGAAAGTCGACGAGAAACTGCAACGGGTCCTCAATGGCGGTCGACTGTCGGACGCGCGGCGGCATCGCGTCGGCGCTACCACCCCGGTCGGGCGCCTGCTGACGATCCCCCCGATCCTTGCCCGGCGCATCGATGATCTGCTTCATCTCCCCGAAATCGAGCCACAGCATGTCGCACGCGACACAGTTGTCGATGACGACATTGCCAGGTCCCGAGTACGGATATGTGGAGAACCGGCCCGTGCACGCCGGGCACGCGAGCACGCGATCGAGCGCCGCTTTGTCCAGGGGGGCGGGCGTCGTGGGAGTCGTCGCTGCCCACGCGCGCCGCTGGTTCACGACCCTCGCGAAACTCGCGCGTGGAAGGAGCACGCCACGGCACTTGCCGCAAAAGGACACGGGAAAGTCGCCATCGAGCACGGCGTGATCCATCCCAGCGCCGCAGACGGGGCATCGAAGCGCATCGGGAGCGTGCCCGACGATCCGGATCCCGTCAGCCTCGACGGGCTCCGGAAAGTGGAACGTGCCGCAGTGCAGACAGCGGAAGTAGCGGCCCGACTCGGTCAGCGCCATCGCGGCGCCGCAATTTTCACAGTTCATATGTCAGTTCGTCCAGGGCGCGCGCCGGGGGCGGAACGACCCGTCGCCTGATGTGCCTCGCGCCGGAGAATACCCCGCGGCGCAATCGCAAGGGAAGCGCTGGCCTCGCGAGCCGCTCCCTGATACCGTCTGCCTCATGATCCGCAAGGCGCTCGCGGCCGCGGCGATCCTGATTGTGCTTGCCGGTCTTGCGCTGGCGCTCGTTGCGCGCGGGGTGATCGGCGGCGAGACCGTCCGGCGTGCTCTCGAGGAACAGTTGTCGGCCCGCCTCGGTGAGCCGGTCAGGATCGGGTCGCTCGACGCATCCTTCTTTCCGCGCGTCGCGGCCAATCTCCACGACGTCTCCATCGGCCAGCCGGCGCGGGCGACGATTGCAGAGATCTCCATCGCCACCGGCCTGCGCGCGCTGCTTTCGAGGCGCGTCGAAGGTGGCGAAATCACCATCTCCAACAGCCGTGTGCCCATGCAGATGCTGCTCGGCATGGCGGCGGCGGCCGCGGCCGCACCGTCGGGCGGGGCCGACGGGCTTTCGATCGTCTCGATCCGGACGCTGGTGCTCCGGGACGTTGAGCTGGTTGTGGGCTCGCGCTCCCTCTCGGTGGACCTGCAATCCTCGCTCGAGGGTGATCGCCTCGACGTGGGCCGCCTCATCGCGTCGTCGCAAGGCACGCGCCTCGAGGCGTCGGGAGCCCTGACGAGCATCGCGAACGGCAAGGGGACGTTCACCGCGGGTGCCGATCGCCTCAACCTCGACGAGCTGCTCGTCGTCGCATCCGGGCTCTCCGAAGCGACGGACTCCCCGTCGCCAGGCGCGAACCCCGGCTCCATGCCGGCCTTCAACCTCGTCGTACACCTGACCGCGCCTGCCGGGCAGCTTGGGGGCTACCC
>JALZOC010000396.1 GCA_030857365.1 Acidobacteriota bacterium | reverse complement strand
GTCGTAGAGCGGGGAGCGTTCCTTCGCCGTCATGACGGAACAGATCGAGAACCTGCCGATCAACAGGGGAAACTTCACCAGCCTCACGGCCTTCACACCCGGCGTCATTGCCGGGGGCTCCGGCGGCATCCGGCTCGGAGGGACGAGCCAGAACAACATCATGATGGACGGTGTGTCCGCGATGGACACCGGCAACAACGGCCAGATGCTCAACATGAACATCGAGTCCATCGGCGAGGTCAAGATCCTCACCCAGGGCTACCAGGCCGAGTACGGCCGCTCGAGCGGCCTGCAGATTACGGCCGTGACCAAGAGCGGCACGAACCGCTATCGCGGGTCGGCGTACAGCGTGTTCACGAATTCCGACTGGAACGAGACGACCTGGGTGAGACAGAAGAACAACGACCCGACCCCTCACACGGATCAGAAGACGCTGGGCTACACGCTCGGCGGCCCTGTCGGAAAGCCCGGAGGCGGCAACAAACTGTTCTTTTTCTACGCGCACGAGTACCGGCCGACAACGGCCGCCATCAACAACGGCAACGTCATTCGTCTGCGCGTGCCGAGCGCGCTCGAGCGCGCGGGCGATTTCTCGCAGAGCCTCGACAACAACGGCGCGCCGATTCCTACCCTGCGCGATCCGAACGGGGGCACGTTCGCGAACAATCAGATCCCGGCCAACCGGCTCTACAACACCGGCATTGCGATTCTGAACCGCTACCCGCTCCCGAATGTCGCGCAGGCTACGGGCACGAACTACAACTACGAGGTCCAGCCGCCAACCGTGAAGGATCTCGTTCAGCAGCCCGCCATCCGGCTCGACTACCAGATGAGCTCGAAGCTGCGCTTCACGGGTAAGTACTCGGGCCAGCGCGCGCGTCCGCTCGTGCGGCCGGGCCTCATCGCCGGCTACACGGACGTGCTCACCCCGTTTCCCTACATCACGAACTACGCGGCGACGGTCAACTACACGATGAACCCGACGACGTTCATCGAGGGCACCTACGGGTTCATCCGCAACGAACTGACCGGCGGCAACGAAAACGGGGTGCTCGTGAACGATTCGTCGAATCGCCTGAATGGCCTCGCCGACTTCCCGCTGCTGTATCCGAATGCGGGCGCCGTCGATCCCCGCTACTACGCGAACGAGGTCATGAACTTCGTCAATCCTCCGTTCTGGGATGGTAAGAACCTGAACCTCCCGCCGACCTTCTCATGGGGCAACCGCATCGGCGCCGCGCCGCCGAATCAGCGGTACCCGGGCTGGCTGAACATCAACCGCACCCAGGACGTCGCCGTCAGTCTGACGAAGGTCATGGGCCGCCACACGTTCAAGGGCGGGTTCTACAACAACCACAGCTTCAAGGCGCAGAACGTCGGCGGCACGCTGTTCCAGGGGGACGTGAACTTCGGGAACGACACCAACAACTCGATCGACAGCGGCTTCGGCTACGCGAACGCCGCGCTCGGCGTGTTCACCCAGTACCGCCAGGCCTCGCGGTTCGTCGAAGGCAGCATGATCTACAACAATACGGAGTTCTACCTTCAGGACAACTGGAAGGTGAACAACCGGTTGACGATGGACTACGGCCTGCGCTTCACGCGGCAGCAGCCACAGCACGATCAGTTCCAGCAGATGTCGAACTTCTTCCCGGAACAGTGGTCGCTGTCGCAGGCGCCGGTGTTCTATGTCGCCGGCTGCAGCAACGGCGCGGCCACCTGCTCCGGCAACGTGCGGAACGCGATGGATCCCCGTACCGGCCAGATTCTGACAGTGCCGGGTACCGCGAACACGTCGGCGGCGATCGGAACGCCGATTCCCAACACCGGCAATCCGAATAACGGCGTCCGCCAGGCTGGCGACGGCATCGCAAAAACCGGCTACACGTGGCCGACCCTCGTCGTCGGGCCTCGATTCGGCCTGGCCTACGACCTGACCGGCAGCCAGAGCACCATCCTGCGGGCTGGCGGCGGCCTGTACTACGATCGTCCGGACGGCAACACCATCTTCGCGATCCCGGGCAACCCGCCGATTGCGACGACCCAGGATCTGCGCTACGGGCAACTGCAGACGCTCGGCCAGGGTCTCAGCACGGTCGGCGTTCCTGGCATGACGATTTTCCAGTACGACGCGAAAGTGCCTGCGTCCTGGCAGTGGAACGCGGGCGTGCAGAAGACGCTCCCCTGGGCGATGGTCGCGGATCTTTCCTACGTCGGCAATCGCGGCGTCGACCGGATCAGCAACGCCCCGAATCTGAACGCCGTGGATTTCGGCACCGCGTACCTGCCGCAGAATCAGGACCCGACGCGGGCGGGTACGAGCACCGTCCCCGGGGCGCTTGCGCTTCCGGAGAACTCGCTCAAGCCCTTCCGCGGCCTCAACAACATCACGACCTACACCACGGACTTCTGGGACGAGTACCACTCGATCCAGACGTCCCTCAACCGCCGGTTCCGGAACGGGTTCTCGTTTGGTGCGAATTACACCTACGGGATTTCGTTCAAAGGCAACACCGGCCTGACGAAGCGCTACCAGCATGCGCCGGACGGCACGATCTCGGTCCGAGCCGACCAGGCGGACTACGAAAAACTGCTGGAGACGCTCGACCGTCGGCCCCACATCATCAAGGCGAACGGAATCTGGAGCCTGCCGCGTGCACCTTCAGGGCTCGGGCAGGTCGTCGGGGCCGTCCTGAATGACTGGCAGATTGCCGGCGTGCTCACGGCCGGATCGGGGCCCGCGTACGACCTCAACTACAGCTATCAGAACAACGGGGGTAACGTGAACCTGACGGGCTCCCACAACTACGGCGCACGGATTCCGTATGTCGGCGATCCGGGGAGCGGCTGCTCGAGCGATCAGTACACGCAGTTCAACACGGCCTCTGTAACGGGCCCGCAGTACGGCAGTGTAGGTCTGGAATCGGGACGAAACCTCCTGCGCGGCTGTGCTGACAAGCGCGTGGACCTGTCGCTGTCCCGCGACATCCGGGCGGGGGGCAGCCGCCGCCTCGAGCTGCGGCTCGACGTGTTCAACGCGTTCAACGCCGAGATCATCACGGCCCGCAACAACACCGTGACCTACGTGAGCCCGACGAACCTCACGGTCGTGAACAACCAGTTCAATGCCGACGGTTCACTCAACACGGCGCGTTCCAAGCCGAACAACTCGGGCTTCGGGGCGGCGACCAACGCGGAAGCACTGCGCAACGTGCAGGTGCAGGTTCGCTTCGAGTTCTAACGGAGCGGGTCGGATCTCCGACTACGAGCGGGCAGGGTTCGCCCCTGCCCGCTTTTTTTCATTTGGGACGGGCTGCTCCGCGCCTCGGGCTTCCGCTCGCGGCTTGCGGCTTCCGGCGCCGCGGAGCTAAAGCTCCGCGCTACGGGTGTCGGTCCGTAGGCCGGAGGCTTCCGGGACCGTGGAACCCGCGTAAACGGCCGGATGAGGACCGGCGTATGAACGCCTTGGCGAAGCGCCCCGTTGCGTGGCGGATCGTTACGAGGTAGCCTACGGCTCCGCGAACGCCGTCCTCGCGTTTGCACCGACCGCGTGGCGTCCGCGTGATCATTCCTTTCGTCCTTTCGTCCCGGGAGGAGAAAGGAGATCACGTGCGCCGTCGTGGAATCACGCACGAGCACAAGAGGGAGATGTCATGGAGAGCAGGCGCAGGTTCCTACAGATTTCGGCTGCGGCGTTGAGCGCAGCGGCGGCGAAGCCCCTGATGGGCGCCGGGATTCAGGGCGCGAACGATCGCGTCCGGATGGGGATCATCGGCGCGGGCAATCGCGGCGGCCGCGTGTTCGATTCGCTCGTCCGGCACAAGGACTGCCAGTTCCTCGCCGCCGCCGAAGTGAACAAGGCGAAGCTCGATCAGTGGATGACGCCCGCGCGCCAGACGTTCAACCTCAAAGTCGAGGGGGACTACCGGCGCATCCTGGACCGGAACGACATCGACGCGGTGCTCATCGCAACC
>JALZOC010000395.1 GCA_030857365.1 Acidobacteriota bacterium | reverse complement strand
CTCCCGAAACGCACGATTCTCAATGAGGCAGGAGACACGTTCCACTACGCGTATTTTCCCCTGAACGGGATGGTGTCACTGCTGTCGATGACAGAGGATGGCGACACCGTCGAGGTCGCGACCATCGGGAACGACGGGATGATTGGGCTGCCGATCCTCCTGCCGTCAGCCCAGGCACCGTACCGCGTGAGCGTACAGCTTCCGACGGAGGTGTTGCGACTGCGTGCCGAGAACCTCCGACAGGAGATCTCGGCCGGGCCGGCGCTGCACCGGATCCTCAGCGACTATATGCAACGGTTGCTCGGTCACATGGCGCAGACGGCCGTATGCTACCGCTTCCATACCGTGCGACAACGGGTCTGCCGATGGCTCCTGACGGCGCGAGATCGTGCCGATGGCAACACCTTGGCGCTCACGCAAGAGTCGATTGCCCAGACACTCGGCGTTCCTCGCACGGGTGTGACGGCCGTGGCCGTGGAACTCCAGGATGCGGGCGCCCTCCGCTGCCGACACGGTGTCATCACCGTCTTGAACCGCGCGCCGCTCGAAGCCGGCAGCTGCGAGTGTTACCGCGTTCTCCGCGATGACGCTGAGGCGCACGTCTGGTCGCTGCGCTGACCAGGGTCGCAGTCGTGCTCACGTGGGGGCGTAACCCCTCAGCCTGCTCGTAGGCATGTTGCGGGATCCACCTTCGCCGCGCGAAGTGCAGGTATTAAGGCGGCAAGGCATCCGGCCGCCGCAAGTGTGAGCGCCACTGCGGCGAGCGTCACCGGATCACGGGGGGCGGTCTCGAACAGAAAACTCTCGATGATACGCGTCGCCAGGACCGCACTCCCGACGCCGAACAGTATGCCTATGGCGATCGGGACGGCGGCATCAGTCAGCATCACCCGCACGACTTGCCACGGACTTGCACCGAACGCCATTCGGACCCCGATCTCAGCGGTGCGACGCGCGACGGCGTACGCCGTCATGCCGAACACCCCGACGAGGGCGAGCGTCAAACCCAGTCCGCCCAGCAGGCCGAGCAGCACGGTCCGCCGGCGCGGTGTGATCACGTCGGCGCCGAACAGCTCGTCTCCGGTCCGGATCCTTTCGATCAGCACGCGCGGGCCCACCGACTGCGCCGCGTGGCGCAATCGCTCAGCGAGGCCCGCCGCGTCGCGGGCCGGGCGCACCACGACGAGCATGGCCGTATTGAGGTCGTACTTTGTTGGCTCCAGCGGAAAGTACACCGCCTCGGTGCGCGGCTCACGTTCCGTCGTGGCGAGCGGCCCGCCATGACGCAGGTCGGCGACCACACCGAGTACGGTCCAGGGCTCCTCGTTGCCGCGGCCCAGTTCGCGCCCGGCCGCCGGTCCCTCGGGAAACAACAGCCTCGCCGCTGACTCGTTGATGACGACGCCGCGCAATCCCGACGCGTAGTCACCGTCCGTCGGTAGCCGACCGTCGCGCAGCGTGGCGCCGATCGCCTCGAAGTAGCCAGGCGTGAACTGGAACATGGTAGTGCCGTGGCCCTTACCCGCGACGGTCACACTCGAGAACATCGTCGCGCCCCCCAGCGGGAAGTTATTCACGATACCGGCCGACGCGATACCAGGCACGGTCCGTAGCTGCCGGAGCAGCCCCGCGTAGTAGGCCCGGTGCGCCGCGGGATCCCGATCGAGCGGCAGCACTTCCATCGTCACCAAGCCGTCTGGCTCGAAACCGAGATCGACCGCGGAAATGCGCATAAAGCTGCGGATCATCAGCGCGGCGCCCGCGACGAGCACCACCGCGAGCGCGATCTCCGCAGCAATCAGCACTTGGCTGCCGCGCCGCGACAGCGTCGAGCTGCCCTGTCGTCCGCCTTGAGCGAGCACGGAGTTGATGCGCACGCGTGAGAGCCGGAGGGCTGGCGCGAGCCCAAAGAGCAGCGCGGTCGGCACCAGTAGCGCGACCGTCGCGGCGAGCACCTTCAAGTTCAACGTCACCGGCGAGTTGGACGGCAGCGAGAGCGGGATGTTCGCCACGATCAGGTCGAGGGAGACCCAGGCGAGCAGCACACCGAGGAGGCCGCCGGGAATCGCGAGCACCACGCTCTCGGTGAGCAACTGCCGGATCAGCCGTCCGCGGCCGGCGCCGAGCGAGGCGCGCACCGCGAGCTCCGACTGCCGCACGGCACCGCGGGCGAGCAACAGGCCGGACACGTTCACGCCGGCAATCAATAGGATCAACGCGACCGCCCCCGCCAGCACATTCACCGTCGTGCGATACGAGCGGGTCGCGGACTCCAGCCGTGAGGTCAGGTGCGCGCGCACCTCACGAGACGATCCGTCGCGTCCCTGCCACGCCGGCATACGCGCGGACAGCCGCTCGCGCGCCTGGTCGATCGTGACGTCGGGCCGGAGCCGCGCGTACACCGACACGCGGCCGGTGCCGCGGCGTGCATACTCCTGCGGCGAGACGCGCAGCGGGGTGGCAACCGGCGTCGAGGCATCGAACCACTCCGGCAAGACACCGACGATGGTGGCGATCTCGTCGTCCAGCCGGATCGTCTTACCGATGACATCCGAAGCGCCACCGTAGTGGCTGCGCCAGTAGCCGTGGCCGAGTAACGCCACCAGAGGTGAACTGGGGAGGCTGTCTTCACCCAGAAATCCGCGGCCGAGGATCGGCGTCACGGCGTGCATCGGCAGATACTCCTCGGTGAAGTACGTCACCTGGAGCCGTTCCGGCTCCGGACCATCGGCGATCCGCCCGCGGAATGCGCTGCCGCGGCCCGCCACCTGCGTGAAAACGTCGGTCGCCGCCTGCCAGGTCCGCATGTCTTCCATGGAGGCCGTCGGACGCGACAGCGTGCCGTCCGGTTGCACCAGCGCGGGTCCGACGGTGACGAGCTGCTCGGGGTTCGGATATGGCAGAGGGCGCAGCATCGTGGCATCGATGACCGAAAAGATCGCGGTCGATACTCCAATGCCCAGTGCGAGGGTGAGAACGGCGACCAGCGACGAGCCACGCTGTCGGACCAGTTGCCGGATGCCGTAGCGGATGTCTTGAATCAGGCCGTCCATGAAGGTGCCTCCCTAGCTCTAGTCCGGCCAATGATAGCCGGTGCGGCATCGGCGGAATCACAAATGCGGAAGTGCCGGTCCATGCTGCGGCCCGCGGGGCAAGGCGACCATCCTACTGTTTCCCCGGCCGCGCGCTCGCGGTTGCGCGGGGGTTGCAGCGATGTGCCGCCGATTGCCGCACTCTGCAGGCCTGATTCGCGAAAGTGTTAGAAAAGTTCCGCTATTTCGGGCGTTTGGAACGACTCTTAAGCTGCGGGTTGAACTCGTCCTCATCGGCGCCCAGCGCCTTCGTTGCGCACGTCTGCTTTGGCACAGTGTCGGCGATCGAGCGGCGCGCGTTCTTAGAACATGTTCGGATTAGTCGACCGCAGTGGGGGCGCGGCTAGTCGAAATGGTTCTCCGAGAGCGAGAACAGATGCGCAGTCTCTCAGGATTCGTCCTTGGCCTGTGCGGCGACTGGATTCGGAGGAGGGGCATACCGTCTTCTATAGGAGGTGCTGGCCATGGGGAGAATCGATCACGTGTCTGACACGCCCGGCGCTGAGTTTGAGGAGCGGCACTTCACAATCTCGCAGCTGGCCCAGATGTGGAACCTGTCGGAGGAGCTTGTGCGCCAGCTGGTGCGGGATGAGCCTGGTGTGACGGAATGGGTGCGACAAGCACCAGGCAAGCGTCGATATCGAGTCTTACGGATTCCGCAATCTGTGGCGGACCGTCTCTATCGTCGAGCGCTGGAGCGGGGCGGTCCAGAGACAGCCACTCTCGGTTCAGGGCGAAGGTTTCGGCCTAGATGAACCGCGCATAGGTGAGCACGTCGGTTGTTCAAGGTTCACGCCCAGGCTGACAAGACCTCACGCTCCAGTTTGTCCTGGAGTGACTTCACCCAAGGTCTGTAGTGCTTCAGCGTGATCCCGATCGTTGAG
>JALZOC010000394.1 GCA_030857365.1 Acidobacteriota bacterium | reverse complement strand
CGTTTGTGCAGCGCGTCTTCGAAACCCTTGCGTTCGGGAAGGTCTCGACCAGCGGACCGGACGCGCGCGGGATCGGCTATCTGCGCGACTCCGACGCGATCACGATGAACCGCGACCACCTGCTCGCCGACGCCAAGGCCGCCGCGCTCGCGCGCGTGCGCGGCCACGTGCCCGCGCAGCCAAGGGGCGCCATCCGGGTCGGGGGCGAGGGGGTGCTCGCAGCGTTGAAGCTCGGCGTGCACCTCGCGTGGCGCTCAGGACGCATCAGCGATCACGACGCGCTCATCGGCCGGAAGCTGGCGTGGGTCCTCGCAGGCGGCAATCTCCCCCGCGCCGCGACCCTGTCGGAACAGCAGCTGCTCGACCTCGAACGCGAGGCGTTCCTCAGTCTCTGCGGCGAACGCAAGACGCACGAGCGCATCGCGCATACGCTCAAGACGGGAAAGGTGTTGAGGAACTGAAGGCAGGTTCCGGGTTCGGGGTTCCGGGTTCCGGGTTCAGGTTCCGGGTTCGGGTTCCGGGTTCAGGTTCGGGGTTCAGGGGTTCGGGGCTGACAGCTGAAAAGTGACTGTGATCTTCGACAAAGGCTCCGGGCCTCCGCTGATCGTCGTGCCGGGCGTGCAGGGGCGGTGGGAGTGGATGGCTCCGGCGCTTTGGGCGCTGCAGAAGCGGTGCCGCACGGTCTCGTACACGCTCTGCGGTGATGTCGGGTCGGGATCGCGGTTCGAGGCGGCACTCGGGTTCGAGAACTACATCCGGCAGCTCGACGCCGTGTTCCTGAAAGCCGGGCTCGAGCGCGCCGCACTCTGTGGCGTGTCTTACGGCGGCTACATCGCGCTCCGGTACGCCGCCCTGCGGCCCGATCGCGTCTCGTCGCTCATCCTGGTCTCTTCACCGGCACCCGGATGGGCGCCGAACGAGCAGCAGCAGCGGTACGTCCAGAGCCCATGGCGGTCGGCTCCGGCGTTTGTCGCGACGGCACCCGGGCGGCTCTGGCCGGAGATTCGGGCGGCGTACGACACCTGGCCGCAGCGCCTGGCGTTCAGCGCCTCCCACGCGGCGCGCATCCTCGCCGCTCCCACGAGCCCGTCGCTCATGGCGGCGAGGGTCAGGCTCGTTCAGGGCATCGACTTCGCCCCTGACTGCGCCCGCGTCAGGGCGCACGTACTCGTCATGACGGGGGAGGACGAGCTGGACCGGATTGTGCCGCCCGCCATGACGAGGCGCTATCAGACTCTCATCCCGGGCGCACAGTACGAGAAGATGGACGGGTCGGGACACATCGGCCTTCTCACGCGTCCGGCGAGGTTCGCCGACATCATCGGCAATTTCATCGAGAGGAACCCTGATCCCGGCCGGATCTGACGCCATGCCACCCGTGACCGACCTTGCCGGCCCCGCCGGCCCGCTCGAAGCGCTGCTCGATCGGCCCGGTGCCGAAGTGCGCGCGGCCGTCGTCTTCGCCCACCCGCATCCGCAATTCGGCGGGACGATGCACACGAAGGCGGTGTTTCAGGGGGCGAAAGGGCTGACGCGCCTGGGATGTGCGGTCCTGAGGTTCAACTTCCGCGGGGTGGGCCGAAGCGCGGGCGCGTTCGGCGAGGGAGAAGGAGAAAAGGCGGATTTTCGTGCCGGACTCGACTATATGGCGGCGCGGTATCCTGCGGTGAGCCTCTGGGCCGCCGGGTTCTCGTTCGGCGCGTGGGTGGCGCTCGAGGTGGGCGCGGACGACGATCGGGTCGCCGCGCTGATCGGAATCGCACCGCCCGTCGCCACCACCGTCTCGGGCCAGGTGTATACGTTCGAGCGCACGCTCGCGAGTACCAAGCCCAAGTTCTTCGTGCAGGGAGAAGCGGACGAGGTGTGCCCGATCGAGAGCATGTGGGCGTTCTACGGCAAACTGGAAGAACCGAAGGAGCTCGTCGTCGTGGACATGGCCAACCATCTGTTCGAGGGGCAGACGGCGGAGGTCGGCGAAGCGCTGGAAGATCTCCTGGCCGATTTCGATCCGCTCGAGAAGCCGGTGACCGAATGAAACAGGCTGTTGTCGTGAGTGCCGTACGGACCGCCGTGGGGAAGGCGCCGAAGGGCGCGCTGCGCGACACGCGCCCCGACGAGATGGCCGCGGCGGTCATCTCGGAGGTCGTTCGCCGGGCCGAGGGGCTGGACCCTGCGGAGATCGAGGACGTGATTCTGGGCTGCGCCATGCCGGAAGCGGAGCAGGGGCTGAACGTGGCCCGCATCGCGAGCCTGCGGGCGGGGCTGCCGGTCACCGCGTCGGCTGTCACGGTCAACCGGTTCTGCTCCTCCGGGCTGCAGTCCATCGCGTCGGCCGCCGAGCGCATCATGGTCGGCGCGTCGCGGGTGATCGTCGCCGGCGGCGCGGAGTCGATGAGCCTCGTGCCGATGGGCGGGCACAAGGTCTCGCCGAATCCGACGCTCGTGGACAGCTATCCCGACGTCTATCTCAGCACCGGTCTCGTCGCCGAAAACCATGCGCGGGAAGCGTCCGCGTCGCGGGAGGAGCAGGACGCGTTTGCCCTGCGGAGCCATCAACGCGCGGTGGCGGCGATCGACGCGGGCCGCTTCGACGAGGAAATCGTCGCGCTCGAGATCGCGGGCGGCTTCCGCGTGGACGAAGGGCCGCGCCGGGAGACGTCGATGGATGCGCTCGCAAAGCTGCGCGCCGCCTTCCACGTCAATGGCACCGTGACGGCCGGGAATTCGTCGCAGACGAGCGACGGGGCGTCGGCGGTCGTCGTGATGGACGCCGACCGTGCGCGGGAGCTCGGACTGGCGCCGCTCGGCCGCTTTGTCGCGTTCGCCACCGCGGGCGTCGAGCCTGAGCGCTTCGGTATCGGTCCGGTGCCCGCCATGCGCAAGGCTCTCAAGCTCGCGGGTCTCACGCTCGATCAGATCGGCCTCGTGGAGCTCAACGAAGCGTTCGCCGCGCAGGTGATTGCCTGCCTGCGGGAAATGCCTATCGACCCCGACCGGCTCAACGTCAACGGCGGGGCGATTGCGCTCGGGCACCCGCTCGGCTGCACGGGTGCACGGCTGACGACCACGCTGCTCTACGAAATGCGGCGGCGGAACGTTCAATACGGGATGGTCACGATGTGCGTCGGCGGCGGGATGGGCGCGGCGGGAATCTTCGAGCGGATGTGAGAGGGCCCGAAACTATGAGCATGACATCGACCGTCCGCGGCGGCTCGTGGCTCATCGAAGAGCAGGTGCCCGTGCCCGGCACAATCCTGACACGCGAAGCCATCACGGACGAACATCGCCTGATCGGGCAGATGGCCGACGAGTTCGTCACGACAGAGGTGCTCCCGGCGCTCGAGCGGCTGGATCAGAAGGACTGGACGCTGGCGCGGCAGCTCGTGCGGCGCGCGGGCGAGCTGGGCCTGCTCGGCACCGACGTCGCGGAGGCGCACGGCGGCGTGGCGCTCGACAAGGTCTCGTCCGTGATCGTCGGAGAGTCGATCGGACGATCCGCGTCGTTTGCCGCCACGTTCGGCGCCCAGACGGGGCTCGTGATCACGCCGCTGACGTGCTTCGGCACCGAGACGCAGAAGGCGAGGTATCTCGCACGCCTCGTCAGCGGCGAAGCGACGGGTGCGTATGCGCTCAGCGAGTCCGGCTCCGGCTCGGACGCCCTGGGGGCGCGGGCGCGCGCGACGAAGCTGCCGGACGGCAGCTTCGCGCTCAACGGCGAGAAGATGTGGATCACCAACGGCGGATTCGCCGACATCTTCATCGTGTTCGCCAAAATCGACGGCGAGCAGTTCACCGCCTTCATCGTCGAGCGCGGCTTCCCCGGCGTGAGCACGGGGCAGGAAGAGCACAAGATGGGGCTGCACGGCTCGTCCACCACGCCGCTCATCCTGCAGGATGCGAAGGTCCCGGCGGAGAACGTGCTGGGGGACATCGGCAGCGGCCACAAGGTCGCCTTCAACGTGCTGAACTACGGGCGTC
>JALZOC010000038.1 GCA_030857365.1 Acidobacteriota bacterium | reverse complement strand
AAGTCGAGAAGAATACGTGGTGGGGGAGGGAGGATCAGCCAGCCCGTTACGAGACCCTGATGGAGCAGCTCACGGGCCGTGAGTGGCACGCGTTCTTCGTACAGGAACTCGGCGACTGGAATGCCAACGGCAAGGGGCACCTGATACTTTCAACTTTTCCATTCGCCTCGACGGCGCGCCAGGCCATCAGCTACAACCGGACTGTTGGAGCCGCCGGCATCACGGTGAACGGTCGAACGATTAACCTGCTCGTCACGCACCTGGATCCGGAATCTCACAGCCGCCGGCTCACGCAGGCGCGGGAGGTCGTCGCGTGGGCGGGCACGGTTGCCGAGAACCGGATTCTGACGGGTGACATGAATGCCTGGCCGGATCAGACATCCATTGCGGAACTCACTCGCGCATACCGGGACTCATGGACCGACGCTGGCTCGCGGGCGGTCCAGTTTTCGGGCCTGGCACCCGATGGGGCCACGAGAAACGGCCGCATCGATTACATCTTCTATTCACAGGGCTCCGGCCATCTGGCCGTGCGGCGCTCCGAGGTCGTTGATACACGCGACAGCCGCAACGCGATGCCCTCCGACCATCGTCCCGTCGTCACGACCTTCGAGGTACGCTGAACGCTCGCTGCAGTTAGCATCCCGCTTCTGCCCCTCGGCCCGTCTGGCTGGTGGCCACGTTCGAAGTGCGGTAACCGGGGATCCCCGGACGCCGGCGCACCCGGGCGCCGCATCGAGTGGAGCGCCTGGTGTTACGGCGTCCGGGGATAAATCGTCGCGTCGTTCTGCAGGGATCCCGGCGGGGTATTCAGGTAGGTGTCCGGCGACAGGATCACCTGATCGATCCGGAGCCCGTCTTCGCGGTTCTGGATCCGTATCGTCTGGGTGCCGGCTGCCCCGAAATAAATGCGCGGCCCGAGCACGTTGGTCCCCCACCCGTTGTCCTGCCAGCCCCAGCCGCTCAGGCCGCAGCCGCTGCAGTCCTCCAGATTGACAACGGCGGCTTCCGTCGCGCCGATGCGATATATCGGAGTCCCGTTCTCGTCCACCGCGCCCGAGAACTGCACGAAGACCGAATCGTTCCCGTACGAGTTGCTGGTGGCCTTCCCGCGCAGCCAGAGCCGGTATGCCCGGCCCGGCTCCACCTGCACTGTCAGCTCGGCGTAGTCGGCCGGCTCCGCAAGGGCGGTCGACACTTTCGCGCGGCCGGTGTTCGGCAGCATCAACGCCTGTCCTCCCGCAGCCGTGTTGTCCGCGACGGTGGTCCACGCGCCTATCCGGGTCGAGTCCACGCCCGCATGGATGACGCGCGTGTCAACCTCGGTCGCGGACGGCGGCGGGGGCTCAGTTGGCAGGCCGACGCCGCCGGAGGCCTCTGGATAGATCTTCACATCGAACTTGACCGCGCCCGGGGAGATCGACAGGAACTTGTCAGGCGAGAGCAGGATCTGATCGATCGACAGGCCATCCTCGCGTACCTGCACCCGGACGGTGACCGGCCCGGTGTCGGAGAAGTAGACTGGCACGCCCAGCCCGCCATACGAGTTGTCGTTCCAGCCCCAGTCCGCGAGTCCGCAGCTGCTGCAGTCCTCAATCGTGACCGCGGCGGCCGAAGTGGAGCCGATGCGCCATGTCGGCGCACCTCCCTGTAGGGTGCTGGTCGAGAACTGCACGTACACCGAATCGTTGTTGTAGTTGTTGCTCACCGCCTTGCCGCGGACCCAGAGGTGATATGGGATCCCGGCCACGGCATTGAAAGTCATCTCGAAGTAGTCCGCGGGCTCGGCGCTCGCCTGGGTGATCTTCGCAGCGCCGGCGTTCGCGTTCGACAACCGGAAGCCTCCGGCCGCCGTCGAGTCCGCCACGCGCGACCACCGGCCCTGGATCCGGGACGTGTTTGCCGCGTACAGATTGACGTCGCCGGACCCCGTCGAGACCGGGGTCCCGCCTGTCGTGACGAACGACCATGTCGTCCCGGTGGCGGTCATGTTCGCCATCGTCTTGGAAACCACGCGCCAGTAGTACTGCGTGCCGGGCTCGAGCGGCGTCGTGATCGGGTAGTTGGCGTAGTCGTTCGCGCTCTCGCTCGGCCCGAGCGCCACATCGACGGCGATCGGGGCCGTGAAGGCCGGATCGGTGCTCAGGTAAATGTCGTACTTGTGCGCCCACGGGCCCGCGTGCCACCTCAGCGTCGGCGTCTGGCTCTGGCCGGTGGCGCCGTTGATGGGCGACACGTAGGTTGGCCTGTCGGGCGGCAGCGGAACGAACGCCTCGGTCTCGATGCTGCCCACAGGATTCGAGTTATCCCACTTGCGGTTGAAATGCTCCACGCCGTAATCGAACATCCATTGCCGCTTGGTGAAAATGTTGTGCTCGAGCTGCGAATTGGCGGATGGCCCGGTCCAGTTCGACGAGCCGAAGATCGAAAGGGTCTGCCCGTAGAGGACCGTCATCTTTTCATGGCTCAGGCCCGGGTGCGCACGGTGTTTGATAGCGCCCCCCGCCAGGCTGCGCGCGTTTGCGTCGAGCATCGCCACATACAGCCTGTCCACGTTCCACGAGTGCCAGAGCCGCGTCGCATCGCGGTACTGCTTCGGTTCGGTGATGAGTCGCACCCTGACGCCGCGGTTCATCGCCGCGATGAGCGCGTCGGTGTGCCGCCGGTCTGTAATGCGGTACATGATCGCGTCGATTTGCGTGGTCTCCGCGTTGTAACGGCCGACCGACCGGGTGGCAAAATCCGACCCGGGAGGAAAGTTCATCTCCGCACTGATGGGGTACGTGGCATACACGCGGGTGAGGGGCGACGTGATGTTCGCGTAGTTCGAGTACCCACTCGTGGACATCCACACGTCATCGAATTTCGTCTGGAAGCTGTTGACGATCGCGGAGTCGTCCGTGAAATAGATCAGCTCGTCGATGTAGTTCACATACGGTTCGTTGTACATGAACGCTACGCTGCTGTAGTTCGCCCCGCTGAACTCGACCTGGCCCTGCCCCGCGAACAGCATCATCTTCCAGTGCAGGATGCCGCCGCTCGTCTTCTCTCGCATCGGGATGCCCGCGTCCTTGATGAGCGCAAGGTTGTCCTTGTTGAGGGGATAGCTGGCATTGGCTCGCGTGTCGATGAGTATGCGCACGGGAACGCCGGCTTTCCAGCGGTTGATGATCGCCGTTGCGTACCGCGAGTCCTCCATGAACCACCACGCGGCGTCGATTCCGACGCGCTCATTGTTGATGAGCGTGATCAGCGGCGTGCGGCAGTTCTGGAAGGACGGGTCGCAGAACTCATCCACTGCTGCGGCAGCCCGGGCGTTCCCAGCCAGCAGGGCCACCACCATGAGACCGACGCTTGGCAATATCGATCGCATTCACTAACTCCTCAGGCCAGACACTGCAAGATTACAGCAGGCACGGTGACAGACCTAGTGCCAAAGGGGTGCCAGACTCAGCTCATCTCGCGCCCAATCAGCACTTTTGGCCAAGCTTGCCGCAAACCAGAGTGCGGCATCCCGCGACGAAAGGCCCGCCTCGCCGGCTGCTAACCGTTAGGGGCGGTGAACCTGAGTAGCGAAATTCCGACATCCGGCAAACTTGTACTCTCCGCCGTCAGACCCGCTTCCCGGCTCGGCTGTTATTTGAGAGGGCCGCTGAATCATTGGGACCGCGACGGGGAAGCCATCGAACGCGCACGACGCCTCAGGGTGTTTACGCCCTTTGAGGCGCACCGTTTCGCCGAAATCGAAGGTAGATGTCTGCAGGCGCTACAAATTTGGTCGGCCTCCGTTTGGCGTGATTGCGGGTGGAACCGTGCCAGTACTCAATTGCTACACATTGTTGGCTCAGCTCTCGAAAAAATCTCCATGATTTTACGACTCAGTGTATTTCTTACAAACGGATGAGTTGTTCGCCATACTCCAGATGAGTCCGGTTTCCAGTCGCGATCCGTAATCGCTAGTATTTCTGTGGGTTTCTCCGCATGGAGTAGAGCTTGCCCCGAGGTAGGTGACGCGGCGATCCGCGTTGACACAAGACTCACGCGCGACGCTTTTCACGCCCGGCGCAGCCGCCGAGAAGAGCTTCGCGCGACAAATCCAAACTCATCCACGGTAAGGACGCATATGGACAGTAGAACAATTCTTTGCGCCGGTGTGCGCATCGCCGCTGGCCTGGCCCTCGCAGCGGCAACCGCCATTCCCGCAACCGCTCAGACGCTCACTCTCACAGAGTCGAGTGCGACTGTCTTGCGCGGCGGCGCCTATGCGAACACCAATCTGTCGTCCGACACCCTGCTGGCGACGCGCGCGAGCAGCGACGCCACCTATGCGCGACGGATCATTCTGAAATTCGACACCGCGAACACCCTTCCTCCCGACACCCCTATCGCCAACGCGACGCTCACGCTGACCGTTGCGGGTGGCAATGGTGAGTCCCGGACCATTTCAACCTACCGGGTCAGGTCGTCGTACGACGAAACAGAGACCACCTGGAACAGGCGGTACAACAGCACCACCTGGCCGACCGCGGGGGCGGACCTGGCGGAGCGCTATGGCACCGCATCCGTGACCAACACGTCAGGCCGGCGCGTGACGTTCGACGTGACCGCGCTGGTCCAGGGGACGGTCAACGGCAGTTTCGGATCGCGGTACTCGCGGATCGCGCTCGTCGACGCGGGAGGGTCCAGCCGGGACTCCTTCAAGCAGTACTTCTCGGACGAAGCCGCAGACGTCACCGTGCGGCCGCTGCTGACGGTGACGTACGGTTCCGCCGCACCTGCCCCAGCCCCTACGCCGGTCGCAACGACCTCCGGATCCACACTGAAGGTGCTCGACTGGAACATTCACCATGGGGTGGGCACCGACGGCAAGTACGACATCGATCGGATCGCCTCCGCCATCGCCAGGACCGGCGCGCACGTCGTCTCCCTCAACGAGGTGGAGCGCTACACCGGATGGGGCAATGAAGACCAGCCGGCACGGTTTGTCGCCCTTCTCGAGGCGAAGACAGGCCGTCGGTGGTACTACAATTTCGCCACCAGCTCAGGGACGACCAGGGGACAGGGAAACTTACTGCTCTCCACGTTGCCGATCGACTCAGCGGCGGACGGCCTTCTGAGCTACGATCGCTCGGTCGCACAGGCCCGCATCGTCGTCAACGGACGTTCGGTGAACCTTTTTTCCGTTCATCTGGATGCCGATTCGGCGACACGGCGCACCACCCAGATAACGCAGCTGAAATCGTGGATGGGGCAGTTCTCGGAGGCGAGAATCGTGGCCGGAGACTTCAATGCGTGGCCAGGCGCAACTGAGATCAAGGGCATGACGTCCGCATTCCGCGATGCGTGGGCTGAGGCCAAGATCGCCGGGACGGCGGTGGCCTACAGCGGAAACGAAGCGGGCAATACCCGCAACAGCCGCATCGACTACGTCTTTCTGTCGCGTGGGGCGACCAACGTCATACTCAAAGGGGCGCGGGTGTTCGACTTCCGTGACGCCGCGGGCGTGATGCCCTCCGACCACCGACCCGTCATGGCTATTTACGAAGTTCGATAACGTGCTGACGCAGGGATGCCGCCGCCCGGCGGCGGCGTCCCTGCCGACTGCCTTCCTGCCTCTCGAGCATCGGCCTGCCCGCACGGCGAGTCTCACGTCAGATCAGGCCGCGCCCGCTGGACGGGAAGACGTGCGTCGGGCGGGCCGCAGACGATCGAGAAGCTGCTCCCGCGCATAGCCGATCCCGTACCAGACCATCATTTCCCGCTCCACCGCGGTCTGCCACCGCCCACGGACCAGCGCGCCGATCGCTCCAAGCCCGTCGCCGCCCATCGATCGCAGGATGTACGTGGGGACCCCGAAGATCCGGCGCACGGACCGGAGGTCCAGCCCGAGCTCGGTCTGACTGTGGATGCGGTGCAGACGCGCGTGCGAGATCCCCTTCCAGAACCACCACCGGCGGAAATAGCTGTGCGTCAGCCGGCTGGCAGGCACGAAATGCTCCAGAACCATCTCGGGGATGTAGGCGCCTCGCGCGCCCGCCGCCCGCGAGCGGTAAAAGAACTCGGCCTGTTCCTGCCCGAGCAGCGACTTGCCACGCCGCCCGAGATCGGGTCGGAAGCCGCCCACACGTTCGATAAGCTCACGGCGCACCGCCATATTCACGCCGAGTGGCGTCTTGCGCCGATCTTCGAAGACGAACGGCCTGTCGCCGTGGTCCTTCACGGCAATGGTGCCACCCAGATTTCCTGTGGCCTCGAGCCAGGATGGCGGGTCGCGTTCCCACATCGGTCGCACGGGGCCGCCCGTATAGGAGATGTCCGTTCGCGCGAGCAAAGGCTGCACGGCAGCCTCCAGCCAGCCCGTCGGCACTCGCACATCGTCATCGGTATACAGGATGATGTCGCCGCGCGCCGCTTCCAATCCGGTATTGAGCGCGATGGACTTGCCCTGGCGCGCCTCGAACTCGTAACGAAGTTCAACCGGGAACGCCTTCTGCCTGTGCTCGACGCACGCTTTCGTGCCATCCGCCGAGTTGTTGTCGACGACGAGGACTTCCCAGGTGAGCTCGGGTGAGGCGTGCAGCGCGGCGATGCTGTCGAGCGTGGGGCCGAGCAGGGCCGCGCGGTTATAGGTGCAGATCAGGATCGTGACGGTCATGGCTGCTTTCACCAGGCCGCGACAGTGGGCCGTGCCGCCGGCACCGGCGTACCCTCGATCAGCCCGTAGCACAGGCCGAGCGCCCGCTCGGTCGCGCGGCCCGGGTCGTAGAACACGTCGTTGACGGCCTCGCGCCGCTGCGCCGCGCGCTCTCCGGGTTCGCGCAGCGCCCGATCGACGGCGGGGCCGAGCTGGGCGGCCGTCGAGACGACGTCAGCCGCGCTCCTCAGGAGATGCGCCTTTCGGGCATCGACGCGCGCGGCAATCAGCAGGTCCGGCACGTCGAACACGAGGAGCGGCCGATCCAGCGCACAGAATTCGAATCCGATGGTGCTGTGGTCCGTGACCATGACGTCCGAGGCAAGGAGGTACTCGGTCGAGTCGCCATCGGAAGCGAACAGACAACGGCCGGTGCCCGCGAATGCCGCGAATCGCGCCCGCCAGTCCATGCCTCCGGAATAGGCCGGGTCAGGATCGAGCGACCGGTCGTGAAGCTTGACGATGACGTTGAGTCCCTTTTCGAGGAGGGAACGGACGATCTCTTCGCCGTGCTGCTGAAGCGACGACTGGGGAGAGAAGGTCGGTGCGTATATCGCCGTCGGCACGGTGTCGTCCAGCCCTAGCGCCGCTGCCCGCACGCGCGCCGGCCCGCGGCTGTTCACGAGCGCGTCGAGCTTCGGAAAACCCACGAGTGCCGCCTGTTCCGGCGAAACGAGCGCGGCGGCCACGTAACGCTGCATCCTGCCGGCGTTCGGGAACGCGATACGGTCGTATCTGCCGAGATCCAGGGGGAGCCCAGTAGGACATTCAAGGTCGTACTTTCCCGCCACACCATGGAAGAAGTTGATTCTTCTCCGGCAACGCCAGAGAACCGCCGGGTCCCACGGATCCGCGTTCATATACAGATCCCACCGTTGAAAGGCGGCGCGCGAGCGGGGTGCGACCCGGGACTGCAGCTTGGACGCCGCAATGGCCTGCGCGATATCGGCCCTGTCCGGGTGAGTAAACCGCACGTCGAGCCGCGGGTCGTCGATCAACGCCCGCCACAGTGGCGCCAGCACAGCCAGGTTCATCGGCGTGCGCGCTTCGACGATCACCCGCGGCCGCGAGAATCGTCTCCCGATTACGTGGTCGGCCCGGTGCGCAATCGCGACGATGCCGTATCGAAGATTTTTCAGCTTCGATGCCTTTGCGCTGCAAACGACAGGCCCAGCAGTTTGCTCGTCGCGGTTAATCATGATTGGAGGTTCGCAATCTGCAAGGGGAAGATCGCGAGGGCAACCGCGGCGTCAGGTGCCGTAAAAGGCCGGTCCGACGTGCGTGATACACCCGGGCGAGGAGCCCGGCGCCCATTTGGCCAGCGCTTCGGACACGCGCCGGCGGAAAACACTCACGATGAAGACGGCGGTCTCGTCTTCGAGCAGACGGCGCAGGTCTGGGTCCGGCCGCGTGTCGGGGCTCGGTGCGGCGGTCTGCCCATCCGACGGGCCCCCCAGGTACCACGCCTTCCCCGTCACGATGTCGACATCGGGTCTTCGCTCGAGGAGCTCGACCTGCACTCCGAGCAATGACGGCATCCAGGCATCGTCGCTGTCCAGGATCGCGATGTAGGCGCCTCGCGAGTGCTGAAGCGCCACGTTGCGCGCCGTCGACAACCCTCGATTGTGCTGGCGAGCAGGATGATGCGCCCGTCGGCCCGGCTGTGATGCTCGACCACCGCAGCCGTCCCGTCGGTCGAAGCGTCGTCGACCACCAACCGCTCGAAGTCCCGGAAGGTCTGCTGCCGGACCGACTCGATGGCTTCCCCCACGACTGCTCGACGTTGTACGCGGGCATCACGATGCTCACAGCTGGTCCGTTCCCGCGCGCGGCTGGATCTGGGGCGGCTACGTCGGGGGCCGTTCCCTCATTCCTGCGGGGCGGAGCGATGGGTGGGAGATGGTTCATCGGTGCAAATCAGCTTTCGGGAGTAACTATGGTGCGAAGAGGCAATTCTTTCGCCGCCCGTCGAGCCTGCTGTAGAAGCGGGCCGCGCCCCCTCGTGGACGGAGTTGCGGGGGCGCGATTTGAAGCCCGAATCATGCCAGCGCTGCTTCACGATACCGGCAAAAAACCAGAGCCACAATTCGTGTTCGAAGGCCGCCACGGCGTTCCGCCTGACCGCGGCGCCGATCCATCCGCGCAAGTGTGAGGCGGCGCTGCGATACAGGTACCTCGGGACCCCGGCGATGTGCGGCACCTTCGAAAAGTCATGGACGTTACGCTCGGGGGCCTCCATGTCGAGGCCAGCACGCTCATAGAGCCGCGCCCGGCTGATGCCCCGCCAGAAGAACCAGCGGCGGAAGTAGCTCTTGCACAGGCGGTCCGCCGGGATGATGTGTTGGAGCACGAGTGAAGGGACGTAGAAGCCGCGCACGCCGGCCTGCCGTGCCCGGATGCACCACTCCCGCACCTCCTGCCCGAGCAGCGTGCCCGCGCGGCGACCCGTGTTGGGATCGAACAGTCCCGCTCTGTCGAACGCTTCACGTCTGAACGCCATGTTGACGCCCAGCGGCACGCGCGTTCCAAACTCGAGCGGCTCCGATCCGTAGTCGAGCAGCGCGATGACGGCCCACTGCTTCCCCCCGTGATTGGGGATCCAGGCCGGCGGAGGGGCGCCCCAGATCGGGAGCACGCGGCCGCCGACGTAGTCACAGTGGATGTGCTCGAGACCTTCGGCCGCTCTGTTCAGCCAGTCCACTGGCACCCGCACGTCGTCGTCCGTGGTGACGATGATCGTCCCGCGAGCCACGCGTATTCCGGCATTCAGCGCGGGGCTCCGTCCCTGCTCGCGCTCGAAGAGGTATCGGAGATCCACCGGAAAGGTGGCTGCCGCGGCCTCCACGACGTGCCGCGTGTCGTCGGGCGAGTTGTTGTCGACAACAATCACCTCCCACGGCCCGTCCGGCTGCAGGGAGGCCAGGCTCGCGAGCGTGTCTCGCAGGTCGGCGGCCCGTTTATAGGTGGCGATGACAATCGAATATTTCAATGGATCCACCATCATGCCGTCCAGTCTCGGCTGGTCCGGCTCACGGCAAGGCGCGCCCGCCGATGGTTGTAAATCATCGACAGCAGTGCCGGACTCCACCGTGCCATGAGCTGGGCGACCCGGAGCGTTGCGCCGCCGCGCCGGTCGTGCAGATTCGAGAGGTGATGCCGGGCAGCGGCGTAGTCCCGAGACTCGATGGCGCCGCGCGCTTCGGCGGCGAGATGTTCAATCTCGAAGCGGGCGATCTGTCCATCCAGAAGGGCCAGCTCGGACGGGTGACTCAGGAGGTGAGGACGCAGCTTGCGGTACACCTTGAGAATGCCTGAAAGCATCCGGGCCTCGTCGGCGGACAGGCTGTCGCCCCGGATGCGATAGTGGCCGAGCGGCGTGTCGTTCCGGGAGAAGACGAATCCGTGGCAGGCCGCGCGAAGCCAGAAATCGTAGTCCTCGTTCGTGCGAAGCGTTTCATCGAACGCGCCAATCGCATCATACACGCGACGGCGGAAGACCGACATAATGAACACGGCGGTCTCGTCCGCGATCATCCCGGCCAGCGTCGGTGCCGGGCGCCCATCAGGCCACGGTCTGGCGGGCGAGCCGCTCAGGCGGCCGCCAAGCAACCAGGCGTTCCCCGTGACGATGTCGACCTTCCGATGCGCGTCCAGGATTCGAATCTGGGCCTCGAGGTAGGAGGGCTCCCACATATCGTCGCTGTCGAGAATGGCGATCACGGGGCCCGTCGCTACCCGGAGGCCGTGGTTCCGGGCAGCCGAGAGCCCACCGTTGACTTGCCTGAGGACCCGGACGCGAGGGTCGCGTGCGGCATACCCCTCCGCAATCGCGGCAGTGCCGTCCGTGGCGCCATCATCCACGACCAGCAGTTCGAGGTCGCCGTACGTCTGATTGAGGACGGACTCGATGGCGTCCCCGATGTAGGGAGCCACGTTGTACGCGGCCATGACTACGCTGACGGCTGGCATCGTGCGCTCTGGCGGATTTGGGCAGCGTGAGGTGCGTCGAGCTCGATGAGCTCGTACAAGGCCGCAACAGACCGTGCGGTCGCACCGCCCGGTCTGTAGAAAAGGTCCCTCGCGACGGTGGAACGCTCGTCGCTGCGTGCGGCAGGGGCAGCGAGTCCTCCGGCGACGGCATGCAGTGCGTGCGCCGCGTCTTCGACCGACTCGGACACGGAGGCCAGCAGGTCCACGTAGTCGCGATGAATGTTCGCAAGCTCGATGAGAGCCGGCCGGTGAATTCGGACGATCGGTTTATCGCGCAGGAGAAACTCGAACCCCGCGGAGCTGTGATCCGTGATCATGAGGTCCGCGGCGACCAGATATGGCGAGATGTCATGCCCCGGGGCGATGACGCTCCGGCCGGCAGTCAGGAGCGGGCTCAAGCGGGCAACCCAGTCCACTCCCCCCGAGTAC
>JALZOC010000393.1:1626-3989 GCA_030857365.1 Acidobacteriota bacterium | reverse complement strand
GGGTGTTGAAGCCCGCATTGCCAAACCGCGCTTCCGTGACGGGCGCGAAGGCCAGCGGATCGAAGTAGGAATTGCCGCGCCCCACCCCTCCGAGGATCTCCACCTTGTCCTTCACCTGGTCGGCCACCTGGGTGCTGCCGGGTGAATTCAGCGACGTTCCGGACGCGGTGACCGTGAACGGCCGTCCGCTCCGGAAACTGAGGATGTTGTTCAGTTGCCAGCCGCCGAGGATTGCCGACACCGCGCCCCCTTCGTTCAACCACCGGCGACCCGAACCAAAAGGCAATTCGGCCAGGCTCCTGATGTTGACGACGTGCGTGCGGTCGAAGTCGCTCAGCGCGGTGTTCAGATGGTAAAACTCCGGGATCCGGACGCGCGGCTGGTTATCGCTGTTCGGCGCCCCCGCAATCCCGATCGCCCTCGAGAGCGTGTAGTTGACATTGATCTGGAAGCCGTTCTTCAGGCGCCTGGTGAGCTGCGTCTGCAGCGAGTTGTAGTGAGAATTGCCCAGCGGCGCGATGAGCAGCGTCGCGGCGGTGCGGCCGTACTGCTGAAAGAGTTGCCGGCCGGCGCTGCCGCCGCCGATGGGCGACCAGTTCAGTTCCCGGATGCCGAGCTGATTGACCTGCCGGGTGCCGACGTAGGCCGCTTCGCCGACGAAGCCCCACGTCAGCTCCTTTTCGAACGCAACGTTCCATGACTCGACGCGGCCTCTCTTGAACTCCCTGGGCAGCGTGACCACCGTGACGTTGCCCGGCACGGGGATGATGCCGTTTCCCAGATCAGGTTCGGGGATGATCGGAATACCCTGCTCGATCGGCCGCACCCAGGAGAAGGAATTCGGCGCCTCGTCGATCAGGTTGAGCAGGATGGGATGGTTCGTCCGCATCGATCGCGCGAGCGAATACGGATCGTTGGTGATGCCGAAGCCGCCGCGGAGGACGGCCGTGTCGGACACGCGGTAGGTGAGTCCCAGCCGCGGTGCGAACAGCGTCTTCTGCATCTTGACACCGAGATCCTTGGGCACCGAGCCAAGTCCCCCGATTTCCACAAGGTTGGTATCCGGGTTGTATCGCTCGAGGCCGCGATCGGCGCGTGTCGGGATGGGGAAGTATTCCCAGCGCATGCCGTAGGACAAGGTGACTCTCGGTCCGACCTGCCACTGATCCCGGCCGTAAAAGCTGTACTGCCAGCTCCGCGTCGTGTACGGCGCGACGTTCAGCTTCAGCCGCCCGGCCGAATACGGCAGCCCGAGGAGAAACGACCCGAAAGTATTGAAACTGGTACCGCCCGGCCCGCCGTTGAGCTGCGTCTGCCCGGGATTGAAGTTGAACCCGCCTCTCGCGCCGAAACTGGCGTCCAGGATCTCCGGCTGGATGTGGTTCATCGCCGTGTAGTAGAGGTCGCCGCCGAACCGGACGTTGTGCTTCCCTTTCAGCCACGTGAGGTTGGCGACGGACTGATATTGATCGTCGTTGCGGTAGTAGGGCATGAAATCCTCGGTCGTGCCGAGGTCGGCGTAGCCGTCGAGATCAAAAAACGGCATACCGCCGTCAAAGCTGTTCCGGCCGTTCGTGCCGGGAATGCCCAGCAGGTCGAGCCCCTTGTTCTCGCTGAGGTCAGACATCTCGACGTTACTGCCCATCCGGACCCATCCGAAATTGGCGTCCACTACCATGTTGGTGCCGAGGGTGTAATTGGCGCCCCCTGAGAAGTTGTACGTGTCGCCCCAGCCGATGCCCGGATTCCCGCCCGCGCCCGGCGCACCTTGCAGCACCGGGCCGAGGAGGGTCTCGTTGTCCTGATAGAAGTTCAGTTGCGAGTAGCGCCCGAAAATCTGGAGCCGCTGGGTCGCGTTCCAGTTCACTTTCGAATCGACCGTCCACCTGTTGAAGAGAAACGAGGGCTGCAGGAAGTAGTTGTTGAACTCGGGCATGGAGCCGTCTGCGTTGGGCAGGTTCGGCATCGGCATGAACGAGAGGAGCTTCTTGGCCACCGGACTGATCCGATCGGCCGGGATCACGTCGCCTGGAAACGGCGTGCGTCCGGTACCATTGGGATTTCCCGTGGCCGGGTCGTAAATCGTCGTGCCCGTCGCCGAGAAATCGCCGGCCCGGACGGCGGCGGTCGGCACCGAGATCGTTCTCGGGACATTTCTGCGCTGGCGCGTCCCCTCGTAGCTGAGGAAGTAGAACAGCTTGTTCTGCCGGATGGGTCCACCCAGCGTGCCGCCGTACTGGTCCTCGCGCCACTTCCCCTTGTTCGTGCCCGGCGGCGCGAAGTAGTTCCTGGCGCGCATCTTTTCGTTGAAGTTGTATTCGAACGCCGAACCGCGCACCGCGTTCGTGCCGCTCTTGATCTGG
>JALZOC010000393.1:0-1616 GCA_030857365.1 Acidobacteriota bacterium | reverse complement strand
CGAGCCCCTGCTCCGCGTCGAAATTGTTCGTGACGACGTTGACCGTCTCGATCGATTCGAGCGCGGGGACGTAGGCGACGACGTGCGGCAGCCAGATGTTGGTCGAGCTCACGCCATCGATGCGCGTGTTGTTCGAACTGCGGCTCGATCCGTTGACGTTGAAGACGAGCGCGCGCGACGGGTTCGACGGAACCGAGTGCGCGTCCTCCGGCGGCGTGAACCCCGGCAGCGTCCGGAACAGTTCCTGGTAGTTCCGGCCAAGGGGAACCGGGAGGTCGGTGAGCTCACGCGACCGAAGCTCCTGGCGGACCTCCGCCCGGTCAGTCTGCAGCACAGCCCGCTCGGCCGAGACCGTCACGCTCTCCTGGAGCTGGCTGACTCCCAGCGCAGCCTCGACTCGAGTCACGGTGTTGAGGGTGACCGGCACGTTCGCTCTTGTGAAGGGCTGAAATCCTGTCAGCCTCACGACGACGGTGTAAGTCCCCGGCTGCAGGGAGGGGAACTGGTAGGCGCCGCCCGCGTCGCTCACCGACTCGCGCGTGGCCTTGGTCTCGTTGTTCGTGACGGTGACGGCCGCGCCAGGCATGACGCCACCTGTCGAGTCGCGGACCTCGCCGACTATTGACCCATACAGAACCTGCGCCTGCACCGGCGGGGCCAGGGCGCCGGCAGCGAGTGCGACGAGCAGCGCGGTACAGGCGGCCCGGCACCACGGATGACGATAAGCACCGATCATGGATTTCCTCCTCGAGTTGTAGGCGTCGTCTGTCGTCTTTATCGATAGGGGTGCGATCATTGAGCCTTCCCGTCTCCCTGCTTCAGGGTCACGATCTGATTCGATCGCAAACCAATCCATGTTTCGCGCATGCCGCGAGGCCACTCGACGATCACACCGGCGACGTCCGCGACGTTCGCCAATCCGAAGTGGACGCGCGGATCACTGGCGGAGAGGTAGCTCCCGTCCGTGTGCGCCCGGCGCCACACCATCGGGCCATCCTTCATCATGAGCCCCACTCGTGCACCGAGACCCTGCCGGTTGTCAGCGACACCCTGCAGCCGCACCTGGAGCCAGTGGCTGCTCGACGACGACCCATTCAGGAGCAGACGTGCCGGTCCGGCGTTGTTGGTGATGAGTACGTCCACGTCGCCGTCGTTGTCGACGTCTCCGAACGCAGCCCCGCGGCTGACCTCGTCCAGCGCCAGTCCGGGCCCGCCGTCCGCCGTTGTATCACGGAAACGCCCGTTTCCGAGATTCCGGAGCAGCTGATTTTTCTGGCGAAAGGGAAAGGGATCGCTGCGAAGCGCCTCCAGCATAGTGACCGCCCCGTTAGCGAGGAATAAATCGAGCCGGCCGTCGTTATCGTAATCGAACCAGTCGGTACCGAAGCCCGTGTACGGTTGAGTCGCGGGCCCGATTCCCGTCCTGAGCCGCCGATCTTCGAACTGTCCACGGCCGAGATTCTCGTAAAAAGCGTGGCGCTCGCCCGTGATGTTCGTGACGAAGAGGTCCAGATCGCCATCGCCATCCGGGTCGCCGACCGCCACACCCATGCTGCCTTCGGCCTGCCCCTCCATATTGAAGGCGACGCCAGCCATGAGCGCGCCGTCCTCGAAGG
>JALZOC010000392.1 GCA_030857365.1 Acidobacteriota bacterium | reverse complement strand
CGCCTGCGCGAAGGCGGGCGCTGTCGCCGCCGCGAGTCCGGCCGCCGTCCGCGCGATGAAGTCACGGCGATTCACGTGTGCTGTCACGTCCCTCTCCAATTTCGTCGCGCCGCTGGACGGGCGCGCGATTGACGAGTGATGGTCGGGCAATCGTCAGCGGCGTGCCGCGTCCGCCGCGTAGTCTAGCAGCCCGCGGTGCAACTCCGACGGCATTCGGCCCACGGGGCGGCTGCCGCCCTGGGGACCCGTACGGGGCCGGCGATGCTTCCCCGCGGAACGGCGTAAAGGCGCCAGAACGCGCGTCCGCTGCCGCGCGCGATTGACGAGCGTGAGGCCGCCGCATAGGATCGCGAGGATTCTTTTCCGCGGGCGCGTCTCTGTGGTGAAATATCTGTTTGTCCGCTCACTCACTGGAAGGGCACCTTGGACAATGTGACTGCTCCGACGATCCCCGAACGGCTGCGGCGGCTTCCCGAACTCGCCACCGACCTGTGGTGGACGTGGAACGCCCAGGCGCGGGACGTCTTCCGGCGGCTCGACTACCCGCTCTGGCGGCAGACCGCGCACAACCCGGTGCTGATGCTCACGCAGGTATCGCAGGATGTCCTGAACACCGCGGCGGGCGACGAGCGGTTCCTGGCGCGGTACGACGCGGCGCTCGGGGCGCTCGACCTCGCGCGCGGCGCCCGCGACACGTGGTGGCATCGTCGCTACCCGGACGCGCAGGGCCCGATTGCCTATTTTTCCGCGGAGTTCGCGCTGCACCAGTCCCTCCCCATTTACGCGGGCGGCCTCGGCGTCCTGGCGGGAGATCATTGCAAGGAGGCGAGCGACCTCGGCATCCCGCTGATCGGCGTCGGCTTCATGTATCCGCAGGGGTACTTCCACCAGAGCGTATCCCCCGAGGGCTGGCAGCAGGAGTCGTACGAGCGGCTGACGTGGGCGCAGGCGCCGGTCGAGCCGGCGCTCACTGCGGACGGCAAGCCGTGCATCATCGCCGTGCCGCTTGGCAACCGCAGCGTGCTGGTCTCGGTGTGGCGGGTCCGCCTCGGGCGCGTGACGCTGTACCTGCTCGATACGGATCTCGAGGAAAACGCACCGTGGGACCGCGAGCTGTCGGCGCGCCTGTATGGGGGCGATCGGGAAACGCGCGTCCAGCAGGAGATCATCCTCGGGATTGGCGGCGTGCGCGCGCTCAAGGCCATGGGCGCGGCGCCGGCGGTCTGGCACCTCAATGAAGGCCATGCCGCCTTCGTCGTGCTGCAGCGGATCCGGGAGCTCATCGAACGCGGCGACTCGTTCGAGTCCGCGCTGCAGGAGGTCCGGCGGACGACGCTCTTCACGACGCACACGCCGGTGCCGGCCGGGCACGATGCATTTCCCTTCTCGCTGGTCGAGACTCACCTCGCCAACGCCTGGGGCACGCTCGGCGAGTACCGGGATGCGTTCATGGCGCTCGGCCACTACGACAACGGCAGCGGGCCGCTGTTCAACATGACGGCGCTGGCGCTGCGGACGGCGGGGTCGACCAACGCGGTCAGCCAGCTGCACGGCGAAGTCACGCGGGAGATGTGGGGACCGATCTGGCCGGGCGTCGCCGGCGACGAACGCCCCGTCCGCGCCATCACCAACGGCATCCACGTGCCGACGTGGCTCTCGTCGGAGATGACGCGCCTCTTCGACGACCATCTCGAACCCGGCTGGCGCGACCGCCACGACGAACCTGCCGTCTGGCAGCGCATTCTGCAGATTCCGGACGAGGAGCTGTGGGCGGCCCGGCAGGCGCTTCGAAACTACCTGTTCGCGTTCATCCGCGAGCGGGCGCGATCGCGGTGGACGGACGAGCGGGTCAGCGCGCCGCGTGTCGTCGCCGCCGGAACACTGCTCGACCCCAACGTTCTGACGATCGGGTTCGCCAGGCGGTTCACCGGATATAAACGGCCGGAGCTCATCTTCCACGACGCCGATCGGCTGCTGAGCATCCTCAACGCGTCGGGGCGCCCCATGCAGATCGTGTTCGCCGGGAAGGCGCACCCGGCCGACGAAACGGGCAAGCACCACCTCCAGCAGGTGTATCGACGCGCCATCGATCAGAAGTTCGGCGGCAGAATCGCCTTCGTCGACGACTACGATCTGCACGTCGCGCACTTCCTGGTGCAGGGTTGCGACGTGTGGATGAACAACCCCCGGAAGCCCCTCGAAGCCAGCGGCACGAGCGGAATGAAAGCATCGATCAACGGCGTGCCGCACCTCAGCATCGGCGACGGATGGTGGGCCGAGGGCTACACGGGACACAACGGCTGGCTCATCGAAGGACAGCCGGGGAGCACGGATCACGACGGGATCGACGCGGCCGATGCCGACGCGCTCTACCGGCTCCTCGAACGCGAGATTGTCCCGACGTTCTACGATCGCGACGCGCAGGGCATTCCGCGCCGGTGGCTGGCGTTCGTGCGCCAGGCGATCATGACGGTGGCGCCGCAGTTCAGCGCGCGCCGGATGGTGAAGCAGTACGCGGACGAGTTATACGCGCCCCCTGTTCGATCCCGGGAGCCCCAGCCGCTCGTGTGACCGGCGGCAGTCGGCCGCGATTGACGTAGTACAATCGGCCCATGTCCCGCAAAACCGTTGTTCAGGCTCGCTGCGCGCTCTGCGGCGCCAAGGACGTATCCGAGCCCCGCGGCGAGGAGCGCTACTGCAGGGACTGCTGGGACAAGAAGATCGCCGTCGAGGAAATCGTCGCGCGCGAGTTCGCGCTCAAGCGGTACATCCGCGCGCAGAGCGCGGAAAAGTATCTGATCTACCACTCAACGCTGAAGCGGCCCTGCGGCCAGCTGATCGTGGTCGACGACGGGTACGATCTGTTTCTGACCATGGTGCTCTACCCGAGCTTCGCGTGGGACGAAGCCGCCTACCACCTCGAGGGGGACCCCGAAGGCCGGTCCTTCGCCGAAATTCTCGTCGACGTGGTGGCCGCCGAAGTGATCGAGCCCTGGGGTGGCGGGAAGTGGCACCTGGAGATCTTCCGCTCCTCCAGCCCTGAAGGAGAGGACTGGAACGGCGAGATGTAGAAGCCTATAATCCTCCCATCCGTCCGCATTTTCCGGGAGGTCAGCCATGAAGCGCCACGCGCTCGCTCTTGCCGCTCCGCTTGTCTGCGGTCTCGTCCTCGTGTCCTCCGCCTCCGCACAGACCCGTCCCGGCGCTCAGGCGCCGGCCGCCAAAGCCGCCCCCGTGTCCGCCACCCCCGCGCCCGCTGCCCCGGCCCGGTTCGCCAGACTGGTGAAGGGCCTGGCGGAGATTCACGTGATCCAGAGCCCGTCGAAGAAAGTCGGCAACGAGATGGTGACCGTGCTCAAGATCAAGAACATGTCGCCGGCGGCGATCGGGCTGTTGAAGGTCGAGGAGTACTGGTACAACACCAAGACGCAGATGGTCAGCGGCGACTCGCAGCCGTACAGAAAGCCCTTCAATTCCGGAGAGGTGATCGAACTGACGATGAAGTCTCCGATCAAGCCGGATCTGTATCGAAATCAGTTCAAGTTCACGCACGCGAATGGCGAGGTCAAAGTCACGCCCGTGAAGAAGTTCAACTAGCCGCCGGCGGCATCGGTCTCGTCGCGAGCCGCTCCGCGTAGCGGCCCGCGACGGGCATCTTCCACGCGCGCCCGGTGAAGGCCTGCACGAGGCACCAGACCCACGCCGCCACCCACACGATCGCGATGACCGCCGACAGCCGGTACATCAGCGTGAAGGCCGCCGGCGAGAGCAGCAGCGTCAGGAACGAGAACAGGAGCGCCGCCACCGCCAGCAGCGCCAGTCCGCCCAGGCCGAGGACCGCCTGCCACGCGTGGAACCGCACGAAGCGGTTCGCGCGCTCCACGAGCAGCATCAGAATGCCGGAGAACGGGCCCGCGAGATACGCCAGCGCGGCCGCAAAGTTCGGCTCGAGGCCGGTCGACGACGCGGTCGCGTCCGTCACCTTGCCGGAAAT
>JALZOC010000037.1 GCA_030857365.1 Acidobacteriota bacterium | reverse complement strand
GAATCGAGTCACGCCGACGGTCTCATCCGGGCGGCGAAGCGGCTGCCCCCCGGGTCCGTCCGGCTGATCGTGGAGCCCTCGTGGTATCGCAATCCGGCGAACGTGTGGCAGGCGTATCACGTCGATCGGTTGTATGCGAGTGGTGTGAAGATCCGCGTGCGGGCGCACCTGGGGTTCATGCACCAGAAAACGGTACTGCTCAAGAGCCAGGGGATGTCGATCTTCGGATCCTCCAACTGGACCTCCGAGTCGAACAAATCCCAGCACGAGCACAATTACTTCACAACGAAGAGCGGGATTTTCACCTGGCTGAAAGCCAATTTCTCGCGGAAGTGGAACAACTCGACCGGTAACATCGAAACGAAGGCGTTTGTTCCAGCCCCGCCGGGCACGCCCGTGTACTCCGCACCGGCGAATTGGTCGAGTGGTCAGTTGCCGACGGGGCTGTACCTGTCCTGGAAACCCGGGCCCTGGGCCCACAGGGCGGACGTCTACTTCGGCGACACGACGACCCCGCCTCTTGTGGCCACCAGCGTCGCCGTGTCGCCGAGCACCACAAAGAAGTACGCGCTCCCGGGGCTGGTGTCCGGGCGCACGTACTACTGGAAGATTGTCAGCAAGACGATGGCGGGCAAAGAGGCCGCTGGACCTGTCTGGTCGTTCACGACCCAGTAGCCGCCGTAACTTCTAACGTTCGGACGCGACGACGCGTCGGCGGCCCATCATTGCGAAGGACGCGGGGCCTGCGACTATTCGGCGATGTCGATGGTGTCGGTGATGCGGGGCGTAACACGCTGTTCGAGGAGCGCGACGAGCTCGGGTTGCAGGAAGGTGAAGTCGTCCGGGATGTGCAGGCATACCAGCTGTGCGACGGCCGGATGGTGCGGAAACATCTCCTCGAGCGCCAGCGCCTGCCCCGCGTCCATCGTGAACACGACGTCGGCCCAGTCCAGCATGCGCGCATTCACCCGCACCATGGCGTCGGTGCTTGTTCCGGCGGATCGCACGTCGAGATCCGGGCGCCGGCAGAACAGGCGCTCCGCCGTGGCGCTGCGGACGCGGTTCTGGTGACAGACGAAGAGCACTTTCCGGACGGGTGGCACTTCCGGCGTATCTTAGCAAGATCGAGAGGGGTTCTGCCGTGTTCCCGGAGGTCTGGCAGGCTTCGCGGCGTTCCGCACCGTTCATGGGATAATCCCCTCAGTCGGGGCGTAGCGCAGCCTGGTAGCGCATCTGCTTTGGGAGCAGAGGGTCGGGGGTTCGAATCCCTCCGCCCCGACCACTTTTCACCAAACGATCCCTCCCGCTCAGACGGTCCCAGCCTCGCCTCCGGCCACAGGGCATCGCGCCGCACCGTTGGAATCACCACGACCGGAATCGTGGCGTGCGTATGGCAGGGGAGGGCGTGGCAGTTGGGGGCACGTCGCCATCTGACAATAGCTCATGCCCATGGTAGTGCACGGCGTGGAATTCCGCTTTTCCCGACGGATCACGCGGTCGGCCTGAGCCTCGCGCTCAGCAGCGGTGTCACCACGCGGTTGGGGTACGCGAACCGCGGGCTTCCCGACGGGCGGTGCTGGATGGACCTCTGATAATTGCCTGGCTGGCATAACCCAACAGTATCCGGGGAAGCCTGCCCTTCTCACCCAGGATCCAGCGGTGGGACGCCGCGGGTCGCCCCGTGACGATAGTCCGCAATCGCGCGAAAGGCCCTCCGGCCGAGCCAGGGCACGCCCGGCAGATACAGCACCGGCAACAGGAGCCAGCCAGCCGGGAGGACCCAGGCGAGCGCGCGGTACGTCAGAAAACCCGTGAACACGCGACCGTGCCGATCGATGCCGTGCATCTCGGTCAGGCCAGGCGTCGCGCGAGAGTGCCGGAAAGCGGCGCTGGATGGCGGGCCAGTCGCATTGCAGATCGAGAAACTCGACGCTGCGCCGCAGGTCCAGCCGCCGGAGCACCGACACGACAGGGCGGCACAGGCCGCACGCGCCGTCGAAGAGTACTGTCATTCGTGGGAACATCGTTCACAGGGTGCCAGCAAGAGAGACGCCGGAGCGGCCCCGCAGGAGTGAACCTGTTTCTGCCGGCAGCCCCGTCGATGCAGGGACCCCGATGCGCGTCATTGTTCACCTGTCGGATGTTCATTTCGGGCGCCTCCACGAGTCGCTCGTAGCCCCGCTCGTCTCGACGATCACGAGCCTGCGTCCCGACCTGCTGGCTGTCTCCGGCGATCTGACCCAGCGGGCGCGCCGGCGGGAGTTCGCAGCAGCCCGGCGCTTTCTCGACGCGTTGCCGTTTCCCCGGCTGGTGCTGCCTGGTAACCACGACGTGCCGCTGTACAACCTGCTCACACGCTTCATGACCCCGTTCGCGCGCTACAAGCGGGCCATCACGACGAATCTCTCGCCGGTCTACCGGGACGACGAGATGATTGTCGTGGGTGTGAACACCGCCCGGTCGTTCACCGTGGGGGAAGGTCGCATCAATGCCCGGCAGGTGGACGAGATCGTCCGCACGCTGGCGGGCGCCCCCCCGGGCCTGATCCGCGTCGTCGTCACTCACCATCCGTTCGACTTGCCGGAAGGGGTCCGTGAGGAGCGACTCGTCGGCGGCGCCGCCAAGGCAATGGCGAAGCTCGCGGGGGCGGGGGCCGACCTGTTTCTCGCAGGGCACCTGCACCTGAGCCACATCGGCCATACCGCGGCACGCTACAAGATCGCCGGGCACTCGGCGCTGGTCGTGCAGGCCGGCACGGTGTCGACACGTTCACGCGGGGAACAGCCCTCGTTCAACGTGCTTCGCATCGAGCGGCCGGACATTTCCGTCGAGCGCCTCGTGTGGGATCCCGCGCTCGAAGCGTTCGGCCCGATGGCAGCCAGCCGCTACCGGCACACGGCCGGGGGCTGGACAGCGTCGGGATGAACTCCGTCGTTCAACCGCGGGCCGGAACGGCTGCGATCCTCCCGCGGAGCACCTGCGTGCATCGCCACAGAGCGCTGGCGAGGATGACGACCACGCACACCATCATGACGACCGTGAGAATCGTGTTCACGTAGCCCTGGGTGTGACGTGACACGTCGGCGCCCGTGGCGAGCGGCCAGAAGTTGTCGCGGACGCTCAGCACGCCGGCCGTCAGCGTCGTGACGGACACGAACGCAAGGGGGGCGGCCGTTATCCACGCATAGCGTGCCTTCCCCATGTTGATGATGATCGTCGTCCCGACCGCCAGCGCGACGGACGCGAGCAGCTGGTTGGCAATCCCGAACATCGGCCAGATGGTGCTGATGCTGCCGGTGTGGATGAAGTATACCCACGAGGCGACCACCAGCAGCGTCGAGACGACCGCGCCGGGCATCCACTCCTGGCGCCCCATCGGCGCGTAGAACTGGCCGAAGAACTCCTGGACGAGGAAGCGCGCGACGCGCGTCCCTGTATCGATCGTCGTCAGGATGAAGAGCGCCTCGAACATGATGGCGAAGTGGTACCAGTAGTCCATGAGCCCGCGCATGCCCGGCACCGCGGTGAAGATCTGCGCGATGCCGACGGCAAGCGATACCGCCCCCCCCGGACGTCCGGCGACGCTTTCGCCTATCGCGCTCTCCAGTGCCGGCAGGTTCACCGCCGGAATTCCGAGCCCCGCGAAGACCGCGGGGGGCGTATTGATGGCGAAGTAGTCGCCCGGGAACATCGCCGTGGCGGCAATCAGCGCGACGATTCCGACGAGGCCTTCGATGAGCATCGCGCCGTACCCGATCGGACGGATGTCGGACTCACGGTCGATCATTTTCGGTGTGGTGCCCGACGCGATGAGTGCGTGGAATCCTGAGATCGCCCCGCAGGCAATGGTGATGAAGGCAAACGGGAACATCGGGCCCGGGATGATAGGCCCGCCCCCCGCCGTGAACCGCGTGAACGCCTCCATCTTCAGCTCGGGGTTCACGACCAGGACTGCCAGCACGAGACAGGCGATCGTGCCGACCTTCATGAACGAGCTCAGATAATCGCGCGGACAGAGCAGCATCCACACGGGCAGTACCGATGCGACGAAGCCGTAGACGGCCATCGCCACGATCAGCTGCTCGCGCGAAAGCGTGAGCCATGGTCCCATCGCCGAAGCGGCGACGGGCTTCCCGAGCACGACGGCGAGGAGCATGCCGGCAATGCCGATGGCTGCGGCTTCCGCCACCCGGCCGGGGCGGAGCCGGTACATGTACCAGCCCATGAAGAAGGCGAGCGGGATCGACATCCCGATGGTGAAGACGCCCCACGCGCTCTCGTGCAGCGCGTTGACGACGGCAAGCCCGAGTCCCGCCAGCGCGATGACGATGATGAAAAGGATGGCGACGGCGGCCGTCGTGCCCGCGACGGGGCCGATTTCCATCCTGGTAATCTCGGCCAGCGAGCGCCCCCCGCGGCGCACCGAAGCCCAGAGGATGATGAAGTCGTGCACGGCGCCGGCGAGGCACACCCCGATGATGAGCCAGATGAGCCCGGGCGCGTAGCCGAACTGCGCGGCGAGCACGGGTCCGATGAGCGGCCCCGCGCCTGTGATGGCGGCGAAGTGATGCCCGAAGAGGACGAGCCGGTGCGTCGGATGGTAATTGTGGCCGTCCTTGCGGAGGTGCGCGGGCGTCGGTCGCGAATCATCGAGAGCCATGATCCGCGCCGCGATGAAGGCACTGTAGTAGCGGTACGCGATCACCAGGATGCACAGAATCGGGAGCAGGAGGTAAAGGGCGCGCATGGAATGACGCGGAGTCTAGCAGAATCCTCGAGCTGGAGCGGTCCGACTCATCAAGGCCGGCAGCGGTCCTGGGCATGGCGGTTGCACAGCCGAAAGAGCCGACGCCGCATGGCAGTGCACAGGATCAGTATGTCTCCATCGTCCCGTCACGTAATCTACCTTCTCGGTTTACTTGCCTTCGTGCTGGCGCCGTCGCCTGCTGCCGCGCAGGGAGGGTATTTCGGCGGCAACAAAGTGCAGTACCGCGAGTTCAAGTTTCAGGTCCTCGCGACGGAGCACTTCGACATCTATTTCTATCCCGAAGAAGAGGAGGCGGCGCGCCTGGCGTCGCGGATGGCCGAGCGGTGGTATACGCGGTTGTCGGTCATCCTGAATCACCAGCTGCGAGGGCGTCAACCGCTCATTCTGTACGCCAGTGGACCGCACTTCCGGCAGACGAACACGATCGAGGGCGAGCTGGGAGAAGGGACGGGCGGCGTGACCGAAGCCTACAAGCGGCGGATTGTGCTGCCATTTGCCGGGCCACTCGCGGCAACGGACCACGTGCTCGGCCATGAGCTCGTGCACGCCTTCCAGTACGACATCACCAACACGAATGCGAATTCGGGAGCCCGCGGCGCGCTCTCGATGCCCCTCTGGTTCATCGAAGGGATGGCCGAGTACCTGTCAATCGGCCCCGTCGACCCTCACACGACGATGTGGATGCGCGACGCGGCACAGCGCGAGAAACTGCCCGACATCGACGACCTCGACAACCCCCGCTACTTCCCGTATCGATACGGGCACGCGGTATGGGCGTTCATCGGCGGCCGCTATGGGGATCGCGCCGTGGGCAACCTCTTGCGTGCCGGGATCGGGCGGGGGGGGTTCGACGACGCGTTCAAGGGGATCCTGGGTGTCGATTCGAAGGAGCTGACGAAACAGTGGCACGAGGCGCAGATTGCCGCCTACCGGCCGCTCGCGGAGGCAACCAAAATGCCGGCCGCGTTCGCGAAGCCGCTGATCACGAAGGAGACCAGCGGGGGCGGACTGAACGTCAGCCCCGAGCTCAGCCCGGATGGCTCGCGCATCATGTTCTTCTCCGAGCGCGACCTGTTCTCAATCGATCTCTTCCTTGCCGACGCCAGGACGGGGAAGATCATCCGCAAGATCACCGACACGGCCACCGACGCCCATTTCGAGAGTCTGCAGTTTCTCTCGTCTGCCGGTGCATGGGACGCCTCGGGGAAGCGGTTCGTGTTCCCGGGGATCAGCCGGGGTGAGCCGGTGCTCACGATCGTGAATGCGGACGACGGCCGGCGCGAACGTGAGATCCGCCTGAAGGACATCGACGAGGTGCTGAACCCCGCGTGGTCGCCCGACGGCAAGCTGATTGCGTTCTCAGGGCTGGTCGGCGGCTTCAACGACCTGTTCGTGTACGACCTCGCGGCTGACGCCGTACGACGGCTGACCACGGATGCCTTCGCCGAACTCGATCCCGCATGGTCGCCGGACGGCCGTCAGCTCGCCTTCAGCACGGACCGCTTCTCGACCCGCCTCCCGGCGCTCGATATCGGGTCGCTTCGCCTCGCGGCGATGGATATTGATTCCGGGGCGGTTCGGGAAATCGGCGGCTTCGATGGGGCGAAGAACATCAGTCCGCAGTATTCAGCCGATGGACGTACGCTGTATTTCCTGTCGGATCGGCAGGGCATCACCAACGTGTATCGCACGCCCGCGGAGGGCGGGGTGCCGACGCAGGTCACGAACATCCTGACCGGGGTCAGCGGTGTCACCGCGCTCAGCCCGGCATTGTCGGTCGCGAACGGTCGCCTCGTATTCAGCGCGTTCGAAGACGACGGCTACAACATCTACGCGCTGGACGAGGAGGCCCAGCCGAGTGCCGGCGCCCTGATCGACCTGCCGGTCAATGCCGCCGTCCTGCCGCCCAGACGCAGTGGTGAAGGTCAAATTTTCGCGGCGCTCGAAAACGAAAACGTCGGGCTGCCGGCCGCGTCGGTGACGGCGCCGGTGGAGCCGTACAAGCCGCGTCTTGCACTCGACTTCGCCGGGCAGCCCACGATTGGCGTGGGGACCGATCCCTTCGGCACCTACGCGGCGGGGGGCGTGTCGTTCCTCTTCAGCGACATGCTGGGTAACCATGTCGTGGCGACCAGCGCGCAGGTGACCAGCCGCTTCGACGAGTTCGGGGGAAGTGTGTTCTACCTGAACCGGAAGCGCCGGTGGAACTGGGGCGTGGGTGTCGACCAGACGCCATACGTCTCGCGCGGGTTCGCGACCGGCTTCGGCGTGGAGGGCGGGCAGCAAGTGTTTGTCGAGAACGAGTTCCGGATCCTCCAGGTTGACCGTGGCGTGTCAGGGGTCCTGGCGTATCCCTTCAGTCGAGCGCAGCGGTTCGAGGTGTCGGCCGGCGGCCGGCAGATTGGTCTCAAGCAGGATGTGACCTCGCGCACCTTTGATCTCTCGGGTGCCCAGCTCACGCAGGACCGCAGCGACCTCGACAGCTTCCCGACCCTGAATCTCGCGCAGGCGTCCGCGGCGCTGGTCTTCGACACCTCGATCTCGGGTTTGACGAGCCCGATCCGCGGGAGCCGGTACCGCCTCGAGCTGTCCCAGAACGCCGGCTCACTGTCCTACTCGGGGATCCTGGCGGACGTGCGTACATACCTGATGCCTGTGCGGCCATTCACGTTCGCGTTCCGCGGCCTCTACTACGGCCGTTACGGGGGCGACGCCGATGACCCGCGCCTCCCGACCATGTTCCTGGGGTACCCGGGTCTCGTCCGCGGGTACGATTCCGGTTCTTTCCAGGCGGGGGAGTGCGGCGCCCAACTGAATGGATCGTGCCCGGCTTTCGACCGTCTCATCGGCAGCCGAGTGGCGGTCGGGAACGCCGAACTGCGGTTCCCGCTATGGGGCGCTCTTGGCGGCAGCAACTTTTACGGTCCCATCCCGGTGGAACTGGGCGTCTTCTCCGATGCCGGGATCGCGTGGGGCGGCACTTCGTCAACTCGCTTCACTGATGGCGATCGCCGGCCGGTCGCCAGCGTCGGGGCGACGGCGCGTATCAACGTGCTGGGATTCGCTGTCGCGGAGATCAACTACGTGAGGCCGCTGGATCGTCCGGGGCGTGGGTGGCTCTGGCAGTTCAATCTGCAACCGGGATTCTGAGGCGCAGATCACGGGCCACGTGCGATGCACCTTGCACCTCGCACGTTGCACCGTGACGAGGACACAGCGCCCTTTTCAGGTCGCGGCGACGCCGGCGGCGGTGATCTGCTTCAGATGATGCAGGTCGTGGCCGGCCATCTGGGCCGCGACCCTGCCAACGGTCAGCACTCCATACTCGGGGTGCGTGAACTCGCGACCGAAGGCACTCGCGGGCAGCGTCCGGAACATTGCCACGTTCATCCTTCGGAGCGCCGCGTACACCTCGAGCGCCGCGACCGCGTCGAGCGTCTCGTCCAGGGGGAGCCATTCGTCCTGGGAGAATGACTGTGCCGCGTAATCCCGCTGCGTGAGCGCGAATCGCACACGCGTGCCAAGCGCCAGTTCGGTCTGTGCCAGGTGAATCAGCACCTTCCGGATACTCCACTTGCCCGGCGCATACGTGCGCTCGAACTGAGCGGGGGTCCAGTCGCGCACCGCGCTGCGGATGCGTGCGGGGGTGTCGGCAAGCGCCTGCAGCGGGTCTCGGGTTCCGAGATCGGAGGCATACGGGTTTGGCGCGGTCGTCATGAGGAGTGCATAATCGCACGGTTCGCCCCGCATGCTGCAGACCCATGAAATAGAGAGTGTCCACCTCGGTGCGAGCCGCCGGCTCACCGTCTGGCTCCCGTCCGGCGCGCGGGCGGACGCGGCGCAGTACCCGGTCCTGTATCTCAATGACGGACAGAACCTGTTCGATCCGTCCCGGGCATTCGCCGGGCGCGCGTGGGGCGTTGGAGAGACCGCTGCGCGGCTGGTGCGGCAGGGCCGCGTGCCGCCGCTGCTGATTGTCGGCATCGACCACGGCGAATCGCTCCGCTCGCGTGAATATCTGCCGGTCGAGGACGAGCGCAATGCTGCCGCGCGCGAACCGCTTGGGCGGCAGTATGCGGAGTTCGTCACACGCGAGCTCATCCCGTTCGTGCACCGCACCTATCGGGCCGCGCGCGGGGCGTCCAACACCGGTTTCGGCGGCTCGTCGTACGGAGCGGTCGCCGCGCTCTACACCGCGGTCATGAAGCCGGGAACATTCGGACGGCTCCTGATCGAGAGCCCGTCGCTGTACGTCGGCGGCGAGTACCTGCTCCGCCGTGCGCGCGGCGTCGAGCGCTGGCCTTCGCGCATCTACCTGGGCGTCGGCACGACGGAAACCGGCCGTGCGGAGATCGATCGGGAGGCGGTGGCGAACGTGCGCAAGCTCGAAACACTCCTGCGGCGCCGGCGCCTCGGACGCCGGCGACTCCTCACAGTGGTCGAGGAAGGGGCGACGCACTCGGAGGACGCGTGGGCAGAGCGGCTCCCCCGGGCGCTGGAGTTTCTCTACGGGCAGCCACGGTGATCGGCAGTGCGCGGAACCGGACGGAGATCGCGGCGAACCTCCGTCGCGGAGACACGGAGGCGCGGAGGCCGGTACCAGCCGCGCGGCTGGGCGTCATCGCCAATGGCCGCTGAGCGAGAAGGGCTGAAACTCTAGTGGATGTTGAGCGAGTGAATCAGCCGACGAGAGCGGGGTGAGCGAGCAGATGGGACCGGAAGGCGGCGAACGCCTGTCCCCTGTGGCTCACGGCGGATTTCTCCTCCGCATCGAGCTCTGCGAGCGTCCGGCCGAGGGGCGGGTAGAAAAATATCGGGTCGTAGCCGAAGCCGTTCTGTCCGCGCGGCTGGTCCGCGATCACCCCCTCGATCACTCCCTCGGCTTCGAACACAATCTCCTGCCGCCGCGAGACCGCCACGCGGCAGACGAAACGCGCACGGCTCGTCGCCGCTCCGCGCGCCCGCAGGAGTTCGTAAATCTTCTGGAACTTGGCGCCGTAGTCGGACCCGTGCCAGCGTGCCGAATGGACACCTGGTGCCTGGTCGAGCGCCTCGATCTCGATCCCGGAATCGTCCGCGATGCTCACCAGCCCTGTCGCCTCGGCATAGTACAGCGCCTTCAGCCGCGCGTTCTCCTCGAACGTCGTGCCGGTCTCTTCCGGCTCGGGCAGAGTGGGGTAGCGGTGAAGTGTCACCAGGTGGACGGGCGCTCGCTCGAGGATCGCCGTGATCTCGCGCAGCTTGCCGGCATTGGTCGTGGCAATCAGAATCTGACGCGCCGCGCCTGTCATGTTCCAAGATCACCGGTGAGGGCGCGCTGCATCTGCACCAGTTCTGCGATGCCCTGGTCCGCGAGCGCGATCAGCTCGTCGAGCGCCTGTCGTGCGAACGGAGGGCCTTCCGCGGTGCCCTGCACCTCGACGAACCGGCCGTCGCCGGTCATCACGACGTTCATGTCGACCTCCGCCTGGGAATCCTCGTCGTACGCGAGGTCGAGCAGCGGGATCCCGTTTACGACGCCCACGCTGGTGGCCGCCAGGTAGTCGGTCACAGGCATTGTCTTGATTTGTCGCGCGGCCCGCATGCGCTGCAGCGCAAGCACGAGGGCGACGAACCCGCCGGTGATCGCCGCGGTCCGGGTGCCGCCGTCCGCCTGGATGACGTCGCAGTCGATCCAGATCGTGCGCTCCCCGAGCTCATTCAGCTTCATCACCGAGCGCAGCGATCGTCCGATGAGCCGCTGGATTTCCTGCGTCCGTCCGCCCACCTTCCCGGAGGTCGCTTCGCGCTGCGTGCGCGTCGACGTCGCGCGGGGCAGCATTCCATACTCCGCCGTCACCCACCCTTTCCCGCTGTTGCGGAGAAACGGCGGAACGCGATCGTCGACACTCGCCGTGCAGATCACCCGGGTGCGCCCGGATTCGATCAGGACCGAGCCCTCGGCGTGGATCGTGAACGAAGGCGTCAGCGTCGTCGGGCGAAGCTGCCCGGGTGCGCGTCCATCGGAGCGGGTGCTTGTCATCTTCTCTCGTTCCTTCAGCCGGACGTTACCGGGCTTCTGCCACGGGGGCGGCGGGCAGCGCGGCGGGCGCCAGCCACTTGAGGTTTTTCTGGAGAGGGTGCCGAAGGTCGACGTGGCCGGCGAGCGTGTCCACCTCCCTCCCGTCGACGAGGATCTGCACGCGCGAAATCGATGGGAGGTTGACCGTCACGGCGTCGACGATCGCGTACACCGTGAACAGCTCGTTGAGCGCGCCGCCGGGATGGCGGGTCGTGACTTCCGGGCTGAGGTCGACGAAGGCGTCCCCCCGAACCGTCAGGAACAGCGCCTTCAGCGCCGTGCCAGCGGGGATGGCCGACGCAAGCC
>JALZOC010000391.1 GCA_030857365.1 Acidobacteriota bacterium | reverse complement strand
GCGCCGTGTACGTCAGCGTCGCGGTCTCGCCGGCGTAGATGGAGTTGATGCCCGCGAGCTGCCAGCCCCCCACGATGGCATCGACGGCGGCCGGAACGTTCGAGAGAAAGCGACGACCCCGGCCGACGGGCAGGTCGAACACGACGCTCGTCGTGCTGTTGTATGGCTGGTGGTACGCCGAGAGACCGTAGTCCCCGTCGAGGTTGTAAAAATCCTGCGGGGCCGGGAAGTTGCCGTTGGGATTCTCGAGCGAGCCCGAGCCATTGTCCTTGGTGCGCGACAACGTGAGCGAGCTCAGCACCGACATCCCGGCTCCCAGCCGCCAGTCGAACTTGCTCTGGAACGCGTGATACCGGGACTTGCCGCCATTGAAGGCGTAGGTGATGTCGGCGAAACCCTGGATCGGACGGCGCGCCTGGAGCGGAATCGTTCCGGCGCTGTTGTTCGGCGCCGCCTGGTTGTAGTTGGCGAACAGCAGCATGTCGTTCGCGGCGTTCCCGACGTAGGCCAGGTCGAGGATCATGTTTTCGGCGAGCTCGCGCTGGACGGAGGCGAACCAGCTCTGGACGTAGCTCGAATGATAGTCGCGCGGCATGTAGGTGATGTTGGCCGCAAGCGGGTTGAAGCGCGACGGATCCGTCAGGCCAGCCGGATACCCCTGTTCGGTGCGCCGGAAGTTCGGGTCGAGCGGGTCGCTCTGCCCGACGACGGCGTTGATGACCTGCGGTCCGTTGATCGGCAGGATGTTGGCTCCCCCGGCACGATGGAAGTGCACGTAGCTGACACCGTACCCGCCTCGGAGCACGGTGCTCGGCGTCAGGGTGTAGGCTGCGCCCAGCCGAGGTCCGAAGTTGTTGCGATCCGGCCTGATCGTCGAGCGTGCCTCGAGCGATCCGTCGGTCGCCGGAAACATGACCCGCCGCTCGGGGTCGAAGTTCGACAGGATGTTGTCCTTCTCCCAGTGCGGGGTCGCGTACTCGTATCGGAGCCCGAGGTTCAGCGTCAGCTTGTTGTTCAGGCGCAGGTCGTCCTGCAGATAGGCGAAGTGCATGTTCTGCCGGAGATTGGCGACGAGGATGTTGCTGAGCGCAAAGGTGCTGCGCAGGCCGAGCATGAAGTCGGCGAGGTTGTAGATGTTGTTTGCCGCGACGCCGGGCGGGCGGGTGAACTGTCCGGCGTACTGATCGCGCCCGTAGAGCGGATTGACGTCCTGCACCTCGGTCTGAATGTGCTGGAACTCGTACCCGGTCTTCAGCGAGTGCCGCCCGTGCGTCCGGGTGTAGTTGATCTTGGGGTTGAAGACCGTCGGAAACTGCCACTGGGGATTCGTGGCCTGGCGCCCCAGGTCCGAAAAACCCGTAATCAGCTGTGTAGGCAGTCCGCCCGCGACACGCGGGTCGGTTGGCAGCCCGCTGATGCCGTACAGCTCGGCGGCGCTTCCGCTGCCGAGCGCCGGCGGATTCTTGCCGCCGATCGTGTCGGACCACGCGAACCGGAACTCCAGCAGCGAGTTGTCGGTCGGAATGTAGGTAGAGCCGACCGCGACCTGCTTGTTCGTGACGTACGTGAAGCCGTTCCCCGCCCCGCCCGACGGCAGCGGCAACGGCGGCTGGTCGGTGATGTCCGCGTCGCGGTACCCGAAGCGCCCGCTGAACGACAGCCGGGGGCTCGCCTGCACGTCCACCTTGCTGCCAGCCTTGTCGGTCACGTTCTTGAACTGCTGCAGCGTGACGTAGTTGTTCGCCGACCCGGTCGTCGTCGGCTCCGGAAGGCCGTTCAAGACCGTGCGGGCGAACGCGGTCAGGGGGATCGGGCTGCCCGCCGGGATCGTCTCGCCGGTCAGCCGGTTGACCACAGGGACCGCGAGAATGCCGCTGCGCTGTGCCATCGTGGGAATGGTCGATGGCGTGACGAGCTCCCGCGTCTGGCGGAAGCCTTCGTAGTCGCCGAAGAAGAAGGCCTTGTTCCGGATGAGCGGACCGCCGATGACGCCTCCGAACTGATTGCGTTCGAGCGGCGGCTTCTTGCCGGAGGGCGGCTGAAAGAAGCCAGTGGCGTTGAACCGGGTGTCGCGCGCGAACTCCCAGGCGGACCCGTGAAACTGGTTCGTGCCGCTCCGGTAGGCCACGTTGATCGTCGCGCCCGCCGAGCGCCCGTACTCGGCGCTCATGTTGTTGGTGACGACCTTGAACTCGGCAATCGCGTCCGGCGCCGGCTGCATGACCTGGTTGGAGAAGCCCTGGTTGCTCGTGCCGTAGGCGTTGTTGTCGACGCCGTCGAGCAGGAAGTTGTTGAACGTGCTGCGGAGGCCGTTCACATTGAACGACCCTTCGCGCGGCGTGAAGCCGCCGGTTCCGATGGCCGACTGCCGGACACCGGCCGTCAGCAGCGCCAGCGCCGAATACTCGCGGCCGTTCAGCGGCAGCGCGCGCGTCTGATCGCCCGTAATCACCTGCGACCGCTCACTCGAGTCTGTCTCGAGGCGGGTGGCCGCGCCGGTGACTTCGACGGTCTCGGTCAGGTTTCCCGGCCGCAGCTGCAGGTCGAGTCGCTGGCGCGCTCCGACCGTGACGGCGATATTCTCCGTCGAAGCAATCGAGAACCCCTGGAGCTCGGCCGTCATCTTGTAGCGGCCGACGCGAACCGTGCTGAATTCGAAGCTGCCGTTCTCGTCCGACACGCGGGTCGCGGTGATCCCGGTGTCCATATTCGAGAGCGTCACCGTGGCGCCGGGAACCACGCCTCCCGTGTTGTCCGTGACCGTCCCGACGACACTGGCCGTGTCGAACTGGGCGTAGGCCGCCGATGAGAGGAGCAGCAGACACACGCAGGCCGAGAAGAGAATCGATGTTCGTCGCATGTTCGACACTATAGCCACCTTGAACGAAGAAATCATGACCGCGGGGTGAAATCCGGGTAAACGGGACATCCGATAGTGTCGCCGTCCGCAGGTTCCGTCAAGACGGTTCTGTCTTCCCGCCGCTATAATCCGACGGTCCATGCTCACACTGCTACGCCCGGCTCCCGCGGCCCCGGCACTCCCCCCCGCGGCTGTCGACGCCGAATATCGCCGCCAGCGCCGACGGGTGTTCAGCGGCATCTTCATCGGCTACGCGGCGTACTACCTCGTCCGCAACAATCTTGCGCTCGCCATCCCCGACATCCTCAGGGAGCACCCCGAATACTCCAAGGCGCAGCTCGGCCTGGCGCTGACAGGGCTGTCGCTGGCGTACGGCGTCTCGAAATTCCTGATGGGAGCGGTATCCGATCGGAGCAACCCGAAGTATTTCCTGCCCCTCGGGCTCCTGCTCTCGTGCGCGATCATGGCGGCGTGCGGCTGGTTCAAGGCTCTGTATGCCTCGCTCGGGCTCCTCATTGCCGTGCAGGCGCTCAACGGTTGGGTGCAGGGGATGGGCTGGCCGCCGTGCGGCAAGACGATGGTGCACTGGTTTGGCACGCGGGAGCGCGGGCGCGTCGTGTCGGTGTGGAATGTGGCCCACAACGTCGGCGGGGCGCTCGTTGCCAACCTGGCCCTGCTGGGTGTGATGCTCTTCAACGACTGGGGCGCGAAGTTCTATTTCAACGCCGCAATCGCGGCGGGGCTGGCGGTCGTCGTGTTCTTCCTGATGGAAGACACGCCGCAGTCGCGGGGCTTGCCGCCGATCGAGGTGTACAAGAACGACTACCGGCCCGACTACAGCGCCGACCACGAACGGACGTTCACGGTGCGCGAAATCCTGTTCGAGCACGTGCTGAACAACCGCTATCTGTGGGCCATCGCGATCGCGAACGCGTTCGTGTATTTCGTCCGGTACGGCGTGGTGAACTGGATCCCGACCTACCTGGAAGGCGCCAAGGGCTACTCGTTCCGGCAATCGAGCCTGGCGTGGAGCCTGTACGAGTACGCCGCCATCCCGGGCACGCTCGCCTGCGGGTGGATGTCCGACAGGGTCTTCAAGGGCCGCCGCGCGCCCGCCACGATGCTCTTCATGGGGC
>JALZOC010000390.1 GCA_030857365.1 Acidobacteriota bacterium | reverse complement strand
CCAGGGATCTGTTCCTCTGGGGCGGCCCGGAGGCGATTGGCCCGGCGGTCGAGGCGTTCGAGCGCGGCGCCTCGGGTGCGCCCGAGGCCGCTGCGACGTTCCGCCTTGGTGTGGCGTATCGCGCGCGCTACGATTCGCCGGCCCGGGAGCCGGGGGACTTCCGCCGGGCGGTCGAGCACTGGGAGCGCGCCCTGGCCGCCGACCCGAACCAGTACATCTGGCGGCGGCGGATCCAGCAGTACGGCCCGCGCCTCGACAAGCCGTATCCCTTCTACGACTGGATTCCGGAAGCGCGCGCGGCGGTGCTGGCGCGCGGCGAGTCGCCGGTGTCGCTGGCCGTCGAGCCCGGAGGCGCCGAGTTCGCGGAACCGGTCAAGACCTTCAGCGCCGACACGCGTCCGGACACCGAGCCGGATCCGACCGGCCGCATCTACCGCGATCGGGGAGAGTTCGTGGAGATCGAAGCGCTCGCCGTGCCGCGCGCCATCGCGCCGGGCGCCGCGACGCGTGCCCACCTGGTGATGCGGCCCAACCTCGATCGCAGGGCGCACTGGGACAACGAGGCCGAGGATCTGCTGGTCTGGGTGAATCCACCCGAGGGCTGGGACGTGGACGAGCGACCCGTGACCGTCCCGCTGCCGCCAGCCCTCGTCAGCCAGGAAACGCGGCGGGTGGAGTTCGAGCTTCGCAGCCCGGCGGACGCGTCGCCCGGGCGGGTCACGGTGCCGGCGTACGCGCTCTACTACGTCTGCGAAGACGTGGACGGCACGTGCCTGTACCGCCGGCAGGACGTCACACTCGAAGTCGAGGTGCGCCGCTGACGGCGCTATCTCGCCCCGAACAGGATCAGCGTCCGGTCGTCGGCCACGGGCCCGTGTTGAAACGCGGCGACCCGCGCCAGGATGCGATCCAGCATTCCGAACACGCCCAGGGGCATCGCCTCGAGCATGAGACCGGTAAGCCCTTCCTCGCCAAGTTCCTCCCCGGCGGCGTCAAAGACCTCCGTGACGCCGTCGGTGTAGAAGAGGATACGGTCCCCCGGATCGAGACGGCTCCTGTCCTCCGGTCGGGCCGCGAGAGAGTCCGGGAGGACGCCGAGAATGCGGTTCTGGCTCTGAAGCCGGACGACCGTCTGGCCCTCAGCCCGGATGAGGATCGGACTCGGATGCCCGGCACCGCTCCACGTAACCTCGTAACGTGCGAGATCGATGCGGGCCGCGAAAAAGGTCAGAAGGAGGCCGGCGTCGGCGAAGTTCGCATACACGAACCTGTTGAGCCGGTCCACATCTTCGACCGGCGATGATCCCGCATGCACACTCCGCCGGACCTCGCTGCTGACACGGGTCGCCAGGAGCGCCGCGCCGACGCCGTGACCCGTCACGTCGCACATGGTGATGTAGCACACGTGCTCGCCAGGAAAGTGCGTCTGGCAGTAGTCGCCTCCAACCCCCTCCAGGGGCTGATAGCGCACGTCTTTTCCACTCGCTCCGTCGTTGCCGGCAGGGGCAGGAGGCTTCGATGCACCTGGGCCGCCAGCCGCAGGTGTTCACGGCTGCGCTCCTGCTCGAGCTCAATCACGTGTTCCAGATCTGCGATGCGGCGTTCAAGCCGCCCCATGCGATCAACCTCACCCGGCGAATCGGACATCGTCTCAGTATGCTCCTTCCTCGTCATCAGCGCTCCTCTCCTGACGTCACGAGAGGGTCAGCGATTCGCGCGCACGGGGACGTGGCATGCTCGCGTTGTCCGCGTGCAGCCCGCGGATGCGGCTGCGTGGCGGGCGTAGCGCGCCGAGGCTGGAAGTCGCAGCCAGCCGCGGAGAAGACCGGACGGACAGATCGAGATGGGCATGGGGGATGACGCCGGCGGCGGCGTGCGCTGGATCGGCGTGGCCGACGCCAAGGGCTTGCGGCAGATTGCGTGCCGGCGCATTCTCGACACCGCCGCGCGCGCCATCGAGCGGCGCGGCCGGTTCCTGATCGTGCTCGCCGGCGGCAGCACGCCACGCGACGTGTACGGCATGCTGCGCACGGGCGCCGACTGGTCGCGCTGGCAGGTGTACTTCGGCGACGAGCGCGGCCTGACTGCGGCTGACGCCGGACGCAACAGCGTCATGGCGGCGGAGGCATGGCTCGACCATGTCCCGATTCCGCCCGGGCAGGTGCACCCGATTCCCGCCGAACGCGGCGTCGTCCTTGCGGCGCGCGCGTATGCGGAGACACTGCGCGGCGTTGGCGCCTTCGATCTGGTGCTGCTCGGGCTCGGCGACGACGGTCACACCGCCAGCCTGTTTCCAGGCCGCGACCCGGGTCTCGGTGAGAATGCCCCGGACGCCCTGGCGGTGCTCGACGCGCCCAAGCCCCCGCCGCACCGCGTATCGCTGAGTGCGAGGCGCCTGAGCCGCGCGCGAGCCGTCCTGTTCCTGGTCGCCGGCGAGGCCAAGCGCAGCGCGATCGAGCAGTGGCACGCGGGCGCCGACATCCCCGCGAGGGCCATCCAGCCACGGGCCGGCGTCGATGTGCTGGTGGAAGCGATGCTGTTGCGAGCCGACCACGCCTGAACCGGGTGCACCGGCGGCGCCACCGGCCGGCGCGCGGAACGTCCGGCCGAGGCCGGGATTCGTCACCGTCGCAGCCGGCGGTAACGGCGGAACAGGGTGTTCGTCGAGCTGTCGTGGTCGAGTGCGGGTTCGTCGCGGCTGGCGATCTCGGCGCCGGTGCGCGCGGCCAGCGCCTTGCCCAGCTCCACGCCCCACTGGTCGAACGAATCGACGTCCCAGATCACCCCCTGCACGAACACGCTGTGCTCGTACAGCGCGACCAGCGCGCCCAGCGTGTGCGGCGTGAGCCGTTCGGCGAGGATGGTATGGCTCGGCCGATTGCCCTCGAACGTGCGGTGCGGCACCAGCGGCTCGGCAACGCCCTCGGCCCTGACCTCGTCGGCGGTCTTGCCGAACGCCAGCGCCTCGCTCTGGGCAAACAGGTTGGCCATCAGCAGGTCGTGCTGCGCGCCGAGCGGATTCAACGGCTGGCAAAAGCCGATGAAGTCGCACGGGATCAGGTGCGTCCCCAGGTGGATGAGCTGATAGAACGAATGCTGGCCGTTGGTGCCGGGCTCGCCCCAGTAGATCGGCCCGGTCGCGTAGTCCACGCGCCCGCCCCCGCGCGTGACGCCCTTGCCATTGCTCTCCATCGTCAATTGCTGAAGATACGCGGGAAAGCGGAGGAGGTATTGCTCGTACGGGAGGACCGCCACGGTCGGTGCCTGGAGGAAGTTCGCGTTCCAGACCGCCAGCAGGCCCATCAGCGCCGGCAGGCTGTGGTGAAAGGGCGTGCGGCGGAAGTGCTCGTCCATGGCGTGAAAACCGGCCAGCATCGCGCGGAAGTGCTCCGGCCCTATAGCCAGCATGGTCGACAGCCCGATGGCCGACTCCATCGAGTAGCGGCCGCCGACCCAGTCCCAGAAGCCGAACATGTTCCCGGGGGCGATCCCGAACCTGGCGACTTCCGCGGCGTTGGTCGACACCGCGGCGAAGTGTCTCGCCACCGCGCCCTCGTCGCCGAGCGCCTTGACGCACCAGGCGCGCGCCGCGTGCGCATTGGTGAGGGTTTCGAGCGTCGTGAAGGTCTTGGAGCAGACGATGAACAGCGTTTCGGCCGGGTCGAGGTCGCGCGTGGCCTCCACCAGGTCGGTGCCATCGACGTTGGAGACGAACCGGAAGGTCATGTCGCGCCGGCGGTAGTGACCGAGCGCCTCGCAGGCCATGACCGGGCCGAGATCCGAGCCGCCGATGCCGATGTTGATCACGTTGCGGATGGGCCGGCCCGTGTGCCCGGTCCAGACGCCGCCGCGCACCTGCTCGGCGAACACGGCCATCCGGTCGAGCACGGCGTGGACGTCCGCCACGACGTCGCGGCCGTCGACGTCGAGGTGCGCGCCCGCGGGTGCGCGCAACGCGACGTGCAGCACGGCGCGATCCTCGGTGGTGTTGATCCGCTCGCC
>JALZOC010000389.1 GCA_030857365.1 Acidobacteriota bacterium | reverse complement strand
GCCCACAGCCGTCCATGTACTCTCAGAGAGAGGAACGAAGACCAACGCAAACCACGTAGTCAAACCGTCCACCGAAGCGGATCAGGGCCACGCACTCGCTCGAATAGTAGCGCCGTCACGCGGTAAGTGAGCTCGGCGCACTCAGCGAGCAAGTCTGCTGACCTTATAACCGAAGCCCTCGCCGCTTTCGAGCAGCGGAACGCGGCGATGACGAAAAGTGCTGGGGTGACGCCGCGCGGAAAACATGATGTCCGTCAAAACCAGCATGACGGGACGGCGCGGACGCATTGCACGCCCGCGCCGAAAGTCTACAATCATCGTCTACTTGGTCGCGGTCGCCGTGGCGGGATCCGTCTGCTCGAGAACCTGCCAGATTTCGCTGCGAACGATCTCGCGCGCAGCCTCTGTCTGCTGCATCAGCGCACTTCCATCGCCTCGCGGATTGGCCTTCTGGAGCATCCCCAACCAGTCGGTTTTTGTCTGATCGGGCACGCCCCGGAAGGTGGTGACCGTCGCATACACAGGTCCTTTCGACTCATCGCCCGGCAGGGTTTGGGCGATCACAGACCACGACTGAATCAATCCCTCTTTCACACGAAGCGCGTGCGTCGGCTTCCAGACGTCTCGTTCCAACTTGAGCCAAGCGTCTCCCTTCCCTTCTGCTACTTTCATGAATTCCACCACCATGTAGGTCGGCTGCTTCGCAGCGGAGGGCGCCTGAGCGGAGCCGCCCCCTGGTGTCTGCGTGAGGACCGGAGCGATGAACGCTCCCACGCAGAACGACACGACGGCCGCTCCGGTTAGCTGACGGACGGAAATAGTCATTCACTCTCCTTATTGTGGCTGAGGTCGCGGAGTATATGGCTTCGCGACGAATGGCGTCAATGCTGACGGTCGAGTTCAGCGCACGCGCGCGCGGGCGATCAGCTTCGGCAGGTCTCCCAGCAGATGCTCGCCAAGGGTGAAGATCGCCTCGGGATACTCGTGCGATCCGAGCAGATATATTTTTATCCGTCACACCGGGTCTCATAACCTCCTGACCTGAGGGGCACCAGTTGTCGGTAGGCGCTCTTACTACTCCGGCCCCCCACACTGCAGCCCTCCAGATGGCCGGTGACGTCGAGATAGCACAACGGATCGCCTTCGACCGTATGGCGAACCAGCCGATGTCCCACGTCGTCAGCTGCCGGACCGTGGGTGGACGTTCCGTCGCCGAGAGAGTTTCCAGCAACTTCATCGCGCACTACCGACGCATTTGACCACACTGCCGCGTCCTCCCGGTTCGTGGCACCTGCGGGATAGATAGTTGTGCTCCCAGCCAACAAATAGGCATCCGATGCGGGTGTACTGCGCGGTGCCCACCCCAAGCTCTCAACATTCACTCCGGTTCGTATACGGCACAGCTGTTGCGTTCGCAGCCCCTGCAACGGGTGAGACCGGAGTGCAGAGTGGGCGGTGTTCCTCCCACCGCCTCAGACTCTGCACTCCTCTTTTGGAGGACGAATCTTATGAGAATGCCTGTTCACTTTGATGGCCCCCCTGACCTATTCAGCCGATCCAAGGCGTTATTTAGCCCAACGTCTCGGCTCCGTGTGCGCTTTGCGACGCCCGAGACGCACCATCACAAATTGCGGCGGGATGCGAAGGGGCGCCCGATCCTCGCAGGTTGGATGGCACTGCCGAGAAAGGTCGCATAAGTGAACAACATCGTTTGGGCTGCATGACGCGGGCGGGCGACCGGCCTCTACCCAGCGACTACCCCCGGCCCGCCTCAGCACACCCGGCCTCGGCTCGTGTCTTCCCAGCCAGCGCATAATCACAAACTGATTTAGAGAATGGGCTTACCGCGTTGGCGCGCCTGGAGCGTCGATGCATTCCGGACAGTGCCCTTTTCCCAGAGTGTGGCTGGAGCCAAACAAAAAGCCCCGCCCCTCGAGGCGCGCCAACTTAACGGTATCGTGATGTTGTCCGCAAGTCCCGCGCCCTGCGGTAAGAGGCCCTACGACGGGCCAGGAACATCCTTTGCGTCAAGCCCGACCACACGCCGTCGCCGCGTTGTGCACCCGAGTCTTCGAATCACCAGATGTTCAGAATTGAGGCCCACATGAACTTCAGCCATGATGTCTGCACGCTCAAGGGCCAGTCGGTCCCGAATCCGTCGTTTGACTTCCTCGTCGCGCCGCGGGGCCTCCGCCTCGTGGAAAAGCCAGCCGTGCGCCGAACAGCCGACCCCTTGACCATCGACTGGCTTGTCCTCGGCGTCTGGACAGGTGTGCTCTGTTTCTCGGCGGTGTTCTGGATCACCGTAGTCACGCTCATCCTGTCAACCATGCGCTGAGGCCTCCGCTTGGCTGGCGCGCACGTCCGCCATTTCGTAAGCGCCTGGGTTAAGCAGCGGCATGGCACCGCGCCTGCTGCCGTTCGAACGACACGGCGTGATGTAGCCGAAGGACGAATGTCGACCCCGGCGGTTGTAGAACACGTCGATGTAGTCGGTGACGGCGACGACCGCGGCCGCGCGGGCACGTGATCTCAGCGAGCTCGGTCTTCAGCGTGCCAAAGAAACTCTCGACCACGGCGTGTCCCAGCAGTTGCCCCGGGGCTCATGCTGCAGACGATCTCTTCCGCACCGAGCAGCGCTCGATAGTCGTGGCTGGCGTACTGGCTCGCGCGACCCGAATGACCGGTGAGCGCCGAGCGGCTCCGACGCGGGTCCAGGGCCCGTCCCAGCGTCTGCAGCACGACGCTTCCCGTCAGCTCCTCGCTCATCGCGTACCGACCACTTCGCCGGGAACAAAGTTGAAGAGCACCGCCAGATGGACCCAGCCCTCGCGCGTCCGACGCCCGCGTCACCAGCGATGTCTGATGCAACATGAGGTGGGGGGCTCCCGGGCGCTGTTATGGTCCCCGCCACCATAAAGACGGCTTCCAGGCTGACTTTCGAGCTCCAGTCATCCTGAAGCTCGCCGTTCGACGTCCGCAAAGATCCCCTGAACACACGCGATTCTTCGGCGATGCCTGCATGAGCATGGCAGCACAACGTCGGGTGGCGGCTTTGTTGCGACATCCGAGTTCAACCGAGCAAGTTGGGCTCTGCGCATCGGGCTGGTGCCAAATGTGCTCCAGCGGCACAGGCCACCGACAGAGCGGGGACGACGAGGCGGCGACCTGTTTATGTGTCGTCCATCGGCGAGACGCCCGCGGGCTTGGAGTCGATGTCTTCACCGCCTCGAATGACGTGGCAGACGGTATCGGCCTCTGTGGGGTCGTGCCATGCACGAATCGTTGCTGTCGACACAATGAACCCTCGCGTGCGTCCGGATGCGTATCCGCTGCATCCGATTGCATTCAGGACCCGATGGTCGCGAGCCAAGAAGCCAGTAGATACACGCGACTCACACGACAAAAGGACTGATATGAGCATCCCTTCAAGGTTCAGGAGCTCGGCAAGGCTCAAGACAGTAGTCGCGCTTGTCGTGTTCAGCGCCCTTACCGCCTCGTCGCTACTCGTCCTCCGCGCGGACATCCCGCAGGTGGCGAGTGGCGCGTGGGTGCCGGCTGGCGAGCTCGGTGCCGTGCCGAGTGGGGCCGCCTCCGTTGCCCTGCCCGACGGCCGTGTGCTGGTGGCCGGAGGCGTGAAAGACGATGCCCTGTCCCGGCGGATCGTCGCATACCAACCGTCGTCCGGGGCCTGGGCCAACATCGGCAACCTTGCGGTGGCGCGGACAGGGCATACGGCGGTCGTGTTGAAGGACGGACGCGTGCTCATCGCCGGCGGTATTACCGCGGACGGCGCCTCGTTCGGTGTCGAGATTTTCAATCCGGGGACCGGCGCCTCGACGCATGCGGGTGACATGACGATGCCGCGCGTCGATCACGCGGCAGCCCCGTTGAAGGACGGCCGCGTGCTCATCGTGGGAGGGTCTGATGGACTCTCGGCTCTCAGCGGTGCGGAGATCTTCGACCCCGAGACGGGGCAGAGCGCGGGCGTTTCGAGTGCGAT
>JALZOC010000388.1 GCA_030857365.1 Acidobacteriota bacterium | reverse complement strand
ACGCAATCTCCACCTTCCACGCCTTGAACGTACCCGCCGGCACGGTGACCTCTTCCACGGCCGTCACCTTCGCCTGCTTGATGCCGCTCTTCTGCCGCATCACGTCGAAGTTCCGGAACGTTGTCGAATACCCTTCCTGCAGCGGCAGGACCGCGATGGACGGATACGCCCCGGCGCCGTCAGCGAACAACGTCCCGCCGAGCTCGACGGCGACTGGCTTCTCCTGCCCTCCCATGGCCATGCTCCCCGACGCCTTGCCCCCTTCGAACGACAGCTTGATGTGCATCGGCCCCTGCCTGATCTCGCGCGACCGGACTGTCAGGGTTTCCTTGTCGAGCACGCCCGAGTCGACGACTTCTCCTTGAGGCGTCTTTGCGGACTCGGTCACGAGCCAGGTGTTCCCCTGCTCGGCAACCGTGGTGGTGGTCTCCATCTTCATCGACTGGCCGCCCATCGCGATGACCGTGTTGTAGGTGGACGAGCCGGCCGCGAGCGGCCGGGACGCCACCGGCGGGTTGACCGACGACGAGTCCACCGGCTTCGCGAGGGTGACGGTCTTCGGATCTACCGTGATCTCGCCCAGCCGCTTCGCGACCTCGGGCGTCATCGACTCCTGGTAGCGTCCCTCGAGATGCTTCGACAGGAACTTCTCGATGGCGGCGTACATCGCCATGTTGTTCACGGGGCGGGCGAACCCATGCCCTTCGTCCGGCGCAACGATGTATTCGACGGGGAAGCTGCGGTCGCGGAGCGCGACGACGATCTGATCGGATTCCGCCTTCTTCACGCGCGGGTCGTTGGCTCCCTGGATGACCAGCAGCGGCGTCTTGATCCTGCTGGCCGAGAACAGCGGGGACTGCCGCTCCATCTGTTTGCTCCCCTCGGGAGTCGTCGGATCCCCCATGCGCATGTGAAACATCTTCCGGCCGGCCTCCCAGTACGGCGGAATGGATTCGAGCAGCGTTTTCAGGTTCGAGGGCCCGACGATGGAGACGCCCGCGGCATACACGTCCGGCGTGAAGGCGACACCCGCGAGCGCGGCGTACCCGCCGTACGAGCCGCCCAGGATCCCGACGCGCTTCGGATCGGCAATCCCTTCGCTCACCAGGTGCTTGACGCCCCAGGTGATGTCGTCCTGCATCTTCTCGCCCCACTGGTTGTTCGCGGCGTTGAGGAACTTCTCCCCGTACCCGGTGGAGCCGCGGAAGTTCGGCTGCAGGACCGCATAACCCCTGTTGGCGAAGAACTGCGCCATCGCGCTGTATCCGAAGGCGTCCCGGGCCCATGGCCCCCCGTGCGGGACCACGATCGCCGGGAGGCCCCTGGCGGGAACCCCCTTGGGGAGCGTCAGGTAGGCCGGTATTTCGAGACCGTCGGAGGACTTGTAGCGGATCGGCTTCATCTCGGCCAGGTTCTCGCGCGGCAGCTTGTCGAACACGTGATACTGCTTCGTGAGCGTCTTCGCGTCGCGGTCGTAAATGTGGCGCTCGCCAGGCTCCGTGTCGTCGGACGCGACGATCATCCACGTGCGATCGTCAGCCGTCGATCCTCCCAACAGGATTTCCTTGCCGGCCAGCTTCTTCTTCACCGTCTCGTAGTCGGCCTGGAACTGCTTGTCCCGGAAGTACACCCGCCTGGTGTCGCCGAGGTAAACGGTCCCGACGAGCTCCCCCGTCTTCTCCGAAAAGAGGGCGTCGCTGAAGTCGACCCGGTTCTCGGGATCCGCGTCGGCGACCTCCTCCTTCTTCGTCGCCGGATCGAACAGAATGAGCCGGACCAGGTCGGGGGGGCCGCTGTTGGTCACCATGTAGACGCGGGTGTTGTCCGGATGGAACTGCACGGGCCCGCACGTCTCGAAGACCGTGCATCCGTACACCTTCTCGAACCCCGTGTCGTCGACACGAAGGATCTCCGTGTCTCCGCTGTCGGTCGTCCGCAGCGCCAGCCGCAGCTTCGCGGCGCGGTCGAAGACCCAGCCCGCGATTCGATCGGTGTTCTTGCGGAGCAGCGTGCGCTCGCCTGTCGAGATGCGGACCTGGTACAGGTCGTGCCACGCGGCGTCGCGATCGTTGAGCCCGACGTGAATCAGATCAGGATTGCTGCGCGGGAGGTCGTAGATGATCGCGCGGGCACCTTTGGCGTCGGTGAGATTGCGCGCGGCGGGAACATCCTGGCCGGACGCCGGCGACGCCGAAGGGTCGACGGCGTGCACGTTGTAATTCTCATCGCCTCCCTGGTCCTGCACGAAAAGCACGTACTTGCTGTCGCGGCTCCAGAAGAAGGCGGGGACGGGACGCCGGGTTTCCGCGGTGATCCGCTTGGCCTGGTCGAACGGCTCCTCCGTCTTCTTCACCCAGATGTTCATCGTCCCCTCCCAGGGCTTGCGGAACGCGATGAACCTGCCGTCTGGAGAGAGCGTCGCCGAGGCGATCTCCGGATTCCCGAAGAACAGCTCGCGGTCGATGAGTGGGGGAAGGCCGGCCGCCGGTCCGGACTGCGCGGAGGCGATGCTGGACAGGAGTACACACAGGGTAGCAAGGATGAACTTCATGGGTAGATGATATCCAAACCGCGGTGCGTCAGCTCACCGGAGTACGAAGAAAACGGCCCCCGCGAGGGTCGTCTCGAGGCGGCGCTGATCCGACGTCACGCCCGCGGCGTCGGAGTCGTTCGCGGCCCCGCCGTCGCCAGGCTGACGACCGTTCCGACAGCGACCACGACAATGACGCCGATCGGATTCTGCCAGAGAAACGACAGCCCTTTTGTCGCGGGGTGGAAGGCCACGGCTCCGACGGCCGCCATGCCCGCCAGCAGGCCGACAAATGCACCGGTGCCGTTCGCCCGGCGCACCGCGAGCGCCAGCACGAAGACCCCGAGCAGCGACCCGTAGAAGAACGACCCGAAACGGTTGACCACCTCGATGAGCGAGCCGAGTCCGGCGGCGAACGTGGCCACCACGCAGGCAAAGAGGCCCCAGGCGCCCGTCGCCAGCTTCGACGCCTTGAGATAGTGCGCATCGCTTTCGGCCGGCCGCAGGATCCGGCGGTAGATGTCGATCACGGTCGACGTCGCGAGCGAATTCAACTCGGCGGCGATGCTCGACATCGCCGCGGCGAAAATCGCCGCGATCATCAGCCCGACCAGCCCCATCGGCAGCCGCGTCGTGATGAACGTGGGAAACACGTAGTTGACGTCGGGCACCGGCGTGTCGCCCGTCATGCCCCTGTAGTTGTCGTCGCCGGCGACCTGCTGGACGAGCAGCGCCGCGCGTCCCCGAACCGCCTTCAACTCGGCGTTCGCGGCGAGGAAGCCCTGGCTCGCCACCTCCCGCGACGCGGCGTCACCGGCGGCGGCCAGCACCTCCGCCGCTCCGCGACGCGCCTCGAATGCCCGGGTGAACTCCGTCTCGAGCACCTGGTACTCTCCCGCACGCGCGCTGTTTGCCACTTTCTCGGCATGCACGCGGTTGAACAGCATCGGAGGCTGGTTGAAGAGGTAGAACACGAAGACCAGCACGCCCGTCAGCAGGACGAGGGCCTGCAGCGGAATCTTGAAGAACGCGCTCATCAGGAGCGACTGGCGCCCTTCGTTGATGGATCTGGCGGTGAGGTAGCGCTGCACCTGGCTCTGATCGCAGCCGAAGTACGACAGCATCAGGAACAGCCCGCCGAGCAGCCCCGACCAGAACGTGTACGTCTGGCTCATGTCGAACGTGAAGTCGATCGCCTTGAGCCTCCCGGCCGCCCCCGCGACATGCAGCGCATCGCCGAGGCTCACCTGGTCCGGCAGCCCGAGCAGAAGCGCGACCACGGCCGCCAGCACCCCGCCGACGATGACGACCATCTGCTTGACGTCGGTCCACGTGACGGCCTGCACGCCGCCGATCATCGTGTAGACGGCCGTGGGGAGCCCGATCGCCAGGATCGTCAGGGTCAGGTCCCAGCCAAGGATGATGGACAGGATGACCGCGGGCGCCGCGATGATGACGCCGCACGACAGGCCG
>JALZOC010000387.1 GCA_030857365.1 Acidobacteriota bacterium | reverse complement strand
GCGTGGCGCGGCACTGCTCGATCCAGATTTTCTCGAACCGCATGACGGGCAATATACCTGCGATAGCGCACGCTCGGCAATGCCAGCGTGCGGCCCCCAGGGGCCGGTAGAGTGCAGTCTCCAGGTGATTCCGACGAACGTCGACGATGACCGCGCGTTGCCTTCGTCAGATCTCCCTGAGACGCCCGGAGGCGTACTCATGCAGCAGGCTGGCAATCAGCGTCTGATACGGCAAGCCCTCGGCGAGTGCTCGCTTTTGGATCGCCTCCAGGTCTTTGCTCGAAAGCCGGATGTTCAATCGGCGGTCCTTGCGGAACGTGGCTTTGGCGTAGCGGGTGTAGCGCGTCCTCTCGCCCTTGCCCCCGCCCGTAGACTTCCATTCGCCGCGCCCGACCGACTCGAGTGCCTGACACCACCAGCGAGGTCCCGTCCGACGCGGCAGCGGACCAGATCGGGCGACGTGATCCGGGACACGCGTGTTCGTAACATCAAGTGCTGAAAGCGCTTAAATCGCTGTACTCAAATCGGCGAAGAACCAATAAGGGCTGCCAGCCCCCAAGCGAGACTCGCGTCTCGGCGAGCTTTGGAAGATGTCCGTCCAACTTGAGATCTCACAAGAGCCCTGAGAAATCCGACGTACCATCGATCTATGAACGGTTTCGACGCGATCGTGTGGCTAGCGCGCGTCGGGTTCCTTGTGAAGGGTGTGCTCTACATGATCATCGGCGCACTGGCCCTCCAGGTCGCTGCGAAGGCAGGCGGACGCGTAACGGGAACGCGCGGCGCGCTCACGACCGTCCTCGGGCAACCGTTCGGCCGTACGCTGCTACTGGTGGTCGTGGTTGGGCTTCTCAGCTACGCCACCTGGCGCATCCTTCAAGGACTCTTCGACCCAGACCGTCTGGGCAACAATTGGCGCGGCCTTGCGATCCGTGCGAGCTTCGTGGCTCGCGGAGCCCTGCACGCGGTGCTGGGCTGGCAGGCATTCCGCCTATATACCGGGCTGTCGGCCGCATCGGGAACCAGCGAGCGGGAAGTCGCCACCGAGGCATTCCGGTGGCCGCTCGGTGATTGGCTGGTAGTGCTCGCAGGGCTCGGCCTCATCGGCTTCGCCGTGCAGCAGGTGTACGCGGCGATCACCTGCCGATTGGAGCGCAATCTCAATGTCGAAGAGATGCGACGCGAGGCTGGCGAGTGGGCGGTGGGCCTCAGCCGCCTCGGCGTGGCGGCACGCGCCGTTGTCTTTGCGCTGCTCGGATGGGCAATTGTCGTTGCCGGTTGGGCCCGCGATCCGTCGGAAGTCGGCACCACGGCGTCGTCATTTCGCACGCTCGCTGCACAACCGGGAGGGCTGGGCCGTTGGCTTCTCGGCGTGACGGCAGCAGGGTTCGTGGCCTACGGCTTCTACGAGATCATCCACGCCCGCTATCTACAGATCCGACGCGTCCGGTAAGACCGCACCTGTGAAGCCGCGGGAACCCGGATTCAAACAAGCAACCTTCCCGTTCCAAACCGAGCGCTCCGCTGGACTATGTCCCCACGATTGTCCCTGTGGCGTGCCAAAACCGCGTCTCCACAGCCAATGCCCGCCAAATCGTCTGATCGGAAAAGTGACAGGAAGTGAAGGATTTGCGAGGAAACTCGAGGTTGGTCGAGAGGCGGATTTCCGTTTAGCAAACCGCCGTCGTCGGCCACTCGGCCACCTCACCGCGGACTGAAGTATACGGCACGCAAGCACTTGCCCGATCGCGCTTTTCTTCGGCTCCCTACAACGGTTTTTCACACCGCCGCCTTCGTCGAATTTGGGCGAGAAATCTGCGCGCCGCTTCAATTGCTCTGGGCACACTCGCCAAAAAACGCCGGAAACCCGGGGGCACGCTGATAGCGTGCGTCGTTGCGGTTATCGATTCGGTCGCAGCACGTTTACGGACCATTGCGTCGATGGTCCAGATCCGGGCAACGGAGTGCTGCGCCATTACTGACCCGCGGCAATGGCGTTAGATCGTCCATCTGTCTATTGCTATAGACATATCCGATAGCTCTCGGTGATCCTGCTCTTGTGACGGCGAAGGACCTTTGTCGGATTCTCAGGTCCTTCAGTTGCGTCGAGATCCCCGGCAACGAGGCCGGCATCTACGGATGAGTGCGGTCGGTGCGTGACAACCGTACCGGTCGACGCCGGTGAAGACATCGGGCCCGGGCTGCTGCGTCGTAGCGAGCGCGACTTGGAACCGTGCCTCGGAAATGGCTGGTTGAAGAAGTCGTGAGGACGAATCACGTTGCCTACGAACGGGACGAATCTGGCTGGTGGGTCGCGTCCGTCCGCGGCGTTCGCGGCTGCCACACACAGGGTCGCAGTGTTGATGAAGCGCGTCGCCGCATCAGAGAGGCGCTGGAGCTGTTCGTCGACGATGCGCGCAAGGTCTCCATCGTGGACGACGTGAAGCTGCCGAGTGCCGCGACAAAGGCGATTCGGGCCTACGCGTCCCTTCGCAGGAAGGCCGACGAAGAGAAGCGACGCGCCGCCCTGGTCTTGCGAACCGGAAAGCTGAAGATGAGCGCTCAGGACACCGCCCGGCTTCTCGGCCATCGCATCAGCGTGTGCACCAGCTCACGCAAGGAAGCCGATAACGTCGCGGGTGACGCCCGGTTCAGGCTGGGACCGACACACCGGAGACTCTCACACGCTCGCGCCAGTTCCTCTCCAAAGGTGTGGCGACGCCCAGTACCGCTGGCGAGGGTCCACGCAATGGCGGCAAGATCCAAATGGTCGGCGGTGACGGTCACCACACTTCAGAGTCGAGTGGGTTCCGGGTCCACTCGTTCGGGCAAGAGGCACTACCTCGTGATATTTCCAGATAACGATCGTAAGAACGCAATCAATGCGTGCTTTTCCGAGGTGGTCAGACCAATGGGCCGCACTTCGGGATTGAGAAGCGCGTGCCGGTTCCCGCCGCGATCGTAGTAATCAACAACCTCGTGCAGCGACGCGAATGACCCGTCATGCATGTAAGGCGCCGAGCGCTCGATCTCACGCAGCGTTGGCGTCTTGAATGCGCCACGATCCTCAGGCCGCCCGGTGATCGTCCCGCGACCCTCGTCAAGAAACGATCCAGTCGTTCCAGCTGCTGCCCAGGCGATGCCAGTGTTGTGGAGCTTCTCGTCAGTGAAGTTCGGTCCGACGTGGCACGCGGAGCAATTGCCTTTGCCGCGAAATACCTGCAGTCCGATCTGCGCTTCGGCCGAGAGCGCCGTGCGATCGCCATTGACAAAGCGGTCGTACGGGGCGTTGCCGGACATGATCGAGCGGATGTACGTCGCGAGCGCGCGCGACATGTCTGGCACTGCGACGCCGACACGGCGCGACGCCTCGTCGATCGAAAGATCCATCTCCTTCGAGTCTTCAATGGGCTGCAGCACCTGCTCCTCGAGAGTCCCGACGCGCGCATCCCAGAAAAACGATCGCCCCCATGCGCGATTGATCAGCGCTGGCGCGTTCCGCTTGCCGCGCCGCCCAAAGACGCCAGGCGTGACCGCTTCGGCCGTCGAGAAAGCGCGGTCTGGATCGTGACAGGACACGCACGCAACCGATTGGTCGCGCGACAGCCGGCGATCGTGGAAGAGTCGTCGACCAAGATCGATCTTTTCAAGCGTGATCAGATTCTCCTCCGGGACCGGAACATAGAGATCCAGCCCCAGAGGAATCACGAGCACGGCGATGAGCACGCGCACCATGCGACCCTATTTCCTTGGCTACTTCTTCGGCTTGTGACTGGTCGCTGCTCGCGCCGGCAGGAAGTTCTCCAGAGCGCGAATTTCCAGACCCGGTTGGCCAGCCGCGGCGACAAATGCGACTTGCTTACCGGCGCGGTCGAATCGGAAACCATCTCCGACCAGCCAATTGTCGATGTTCAGCTCCAGCTTGCGTGGCGTGTCGCCGCCGACAGGGACGAGCCAGAGCTCGTTGGACCCGGTGTCATCTCGCTGCTTGGCCACGGCAAGCGCAGCGCCATTGGAG
>JALZOC010000036.1 GCA_030857365.1 Acidobacteriota bacterium | reverse complement strand
GCGAGACACCCAATCAACAGTGCAATCAGGCCGCAGTAGAAAACCGTGAGGACGTTGAAGATGTCCGTCACGGGTGGGAACAGATGTCTGACCGAGCTCACCCCCACCCACGCCAGCAGATACAGCGCCCCGAGGGCGAGAGGCATCTGCTGGAGCCGGAGTTCCTTGGCGACGAGCAGCCGGACGGGATGCCGCGTCGCGCGCGGCGGCACCGCCGCGGCTGGAATCGGGCGCCGGAGCCACTCTGGCAGGCGCACGTCCTCCCCGCGATCGTCGACCGCTTCCAGGTGCCGGAACAGCCGCCAGCTCGAGACGCCCCCGATCCCGCAGGCAGCAAGCATGCCGATCCACAGGACGATCAGCCTGAAGTCCGCCGCGGCAGACCGGCTTCCGTAGACCATCACTCCCGCGGCCTCGCCAAGGACCAGCAGGAGGCCCGGAACGGCGATGCTGAACACCGTCCCGGCAACCGGACCGCGGCAGAGCATCGTCAGCCACGGGGCGACGAACAACCCGCAGAGCACCGGCAGGACCAATATCGCAGCCCTCTCAGGGGCTCGTCCGCCCGCATCATGCAGTCGCGCCGTGTCCCCCATCATCATGGCGGCGGCAGCATAGAGCGTCAGCAACAGGGCCGCGAGCACACCGAGCTTCTCGAGAAACAGGCGTTCCCGTCGTACGGGCAGTGAGAGCAGCAGCCCCATAGTGCGATGGCTGTACTCGTGCCCGACCGATAATGCCCCCAGGGCGACCGCGCCCACGAAGTACGCCGGCACGGCGAGTCCCAGGGCGGGGCCGCCGCCGAAAGCGGCCGCGGCAACAAGCATCGCGAAACACGCCAGCCAGGGCGTCGCAAGCGCCCGGAACTCCTTCCGCACCGAACAGGGCAGCAGGCGTGCGCGGGTCACGCCACAACCTCGCGCGGCGAGAGCGTGGCGACGAAAATCTCCTCGAGGCTGAGCGCTTCGCTGGTGAGTGTCAGCGGCGACCGCGCCTTCAGCCGGTCCATCACGTCCCGCGAGTTGCCGTTGACCAGGATCTCGAGCTCTCTGCCCTGCTGTCGCAGCACGTGCGCTCCCGCGAGATCGATCGCTCCGGGTTCCTGTGCGAAACGGGCATGGATCTTCTGGTAGCGTTCGCGCGCGGCGTCCGCCTCCATCGTGAGCACGTCGCGCCCGCCCTCGATGATCGTGAACTGATCGATCAGTCCCTCGAACTCCGAGATGAGGTGGGTCGAGACGAAGACGGTGCGGCGCTCCGGGTCAGCGTCCTGGTAGGCGCCAATCACCGTCTGGATGAACTCGCGCCGGACGATGGGATCGAGTCCGGAGGTCGGCTCGTCGAGCACCAGCAGTTCGGGTTCCGGACAGATCGCGGTGATGAGCGCCAGCTGCGTGCGCTGCCCTTTCGACAGGTGACTGGTCTTCTGCCGCACGTCGAGCCGGAACTGATCGAGCAGCGCCCGCTCGGTCTGTGCATTCCAGCGCGCGCGGAAACCGGCGAAGTAGTCCAGCGTGTCGCGCACGCTCATCCATGGATAGAACGCGACGGCATCGGGCACATAGGCGATCCTCGATTTGACCGCCACCTCGTGCCGCGCCGGATCGAGGCCGAACATCCGCACGGCGCCGGCCGTCGGCCGGAGCAGGTTCAGGAGGCACTTGATGGTCGTCGTCTTGCCGGCGCCATTACGTCCGAAGAACCCGTAGCAGCGTCCGGCCTGGACCTGGAGGTTCAACCCGGCCACCGCGTCGGTGCGTCCGTAACGCCGGACCAACTGGCTGATGTCGATGATGGGGGACTCGGAATCCATGGGTACCTCATTTACCTCGTGGTGCGATCGCGCTGGTGCTGGAACGCGTCGAATCGATGCTCGGCGACGCGAAGGAACTCGGCCCTGCCGACCTGGAGGTGGTGCGCCTGCACCACCGCGTCGTCCATTCGCTCGGTCAGCAGCTCGACTCGGACGGCCTTGTTGTAGGGGGAGTTATTGGGGCTGACGAAGCACCCCTTGCCGGCGAACGTCTGGATCACGCCCTGGTTCTCGAGCTCCGCGTACGCCTTGGCCACGGTGTTGCGATTGACGCGCAGCTCCTCGGCCAGCGGGCGGATCGAGGGCAGGGGTTCGCCGGGGGCAAGGGCGCCGGAGGCGGCCGCGGCTTTCACCTGGTCGACCAGCTGCAGGTAGACGGGTTTGCCGGATCGGAAGCTGAGTTGAAAGCGCATGGCTGATTCCTACTGTCATATGACAGTAGGACAGTCACGCGCGAAAGTCAAGTGCGGGGTCTGGCGGGGCGGAAACGGTCACTGGATGAAGATGAGCTCCTGCCCGCTGGTCTTCACCAGGCCGTCGATCACAACCTTCATCTTGTCGCGGCGGGCCAGGAGCGCCCGCCGGGCCCTCCCGTCGATCCACTTGCCCATTGCGGCCGCGAGCGCCGGCTCGTCGAGCGACAGCATCCGGTTCCAGACCTCGCGGTCCACGCGCGTCATCCGGACTGGCAGATCCTTGCTCTCGATGAAGGCACGGGAGTGATCGATCAGAAACACATTCCAGTCGTCGTCCACGAGCAGGTTGCCGAGGTTGCGATCCTTGTTGCAGATCAGATTGTCGAACATCTTCATGATGACGGCCTGGCGGTTCCATTTCTCGGGCTTGGGACGTGCCTGGACGGATTTCCAGGAATTGACGGGCGCGACCCAGAGAATCGCGGCGGCGATCTCGTGCTTCCATCGCTTCTCGACGGCGACCGGCACCATTCCCATCCCGAGCAGCTTGTCGAGCTCGTACGCCGCAATCTCGGACTTGTAGCTTTCCCAGTACCCATTGGGCCGGCCCGGGGGCAGCACCTTCCATGCGACGCTTTCGAGGAGCCCTCCGGGCCTGAAGAACGCGCGTCGCGGCTTCGTGACGCCAATCGGGATTTCCTCGAAGCGATCCAGGGGAGCGGTGGCGATGAAGGCCTCGAACTCGCCGTTGCGCCCTTCCCAGATCTTCGCCGAGGCCGCGGCGGGTGCGGTCGCCTGCGCGCGAAGCAGGCCCGGTTCAGGGGCGGCGCGAACGCCGGAGGCCGAAGGTGCAACAGACGTGAGCAGCAGTGCGACGAGAACGGTCCGCATGGAATGACTCTCCCGGATGTCCGCGGCGCACTTTACCACGGCGCAGTCATGCGGGCAGGGTGCGCGGCGCCCCTACACGTTTCGGGCGGATCGGCCGGCGGCCTCAGGGCGTGGGCGGGGCACGTCAGTTCACGTGCTGCGGCTCCGCTGCGCTGGCACGCTCCGGAACCGGAGCGCTCGTGCGGCGAAGCGCCTGGGGGAGAAACTGATCGAGCTCCTGGTCCGAGTAGCCGCCGAGATCCGGACCCGTCAGCGCCTTCTGCGCGATCTCGTAGGTGTGGCGATCCGCCGGGGGGCCCTGTTCGGAGAGGGCTGCGAACTCCTGAAGGAGCGCGTCGCGGCGGCTGATGATCGCAGGCACGTCGAGCAATTCATCCTGGACCTCCGCGAGCAGTGCGCGGTACCTCTCACAAAGCGCCCAGAGCCGCGCCGCACAGGCGCGATGGCCGTACACTCGCGGCGCGGGATCAAAGGCGAGTTGCACGGCCAATACTCCGAAGGCCAGTGCCGCCGTGACCGCGGCGGCCAGCTGGAACGCCGCTCCGTACCGAATCGCGAGGAGGCTCGCGCCGGTCGCGGCGCCGACCAGTGACACCGTGGCGATCTGTCCGTACCAGTCCCACCGCGCCAGCCGCACCGCGGCGCCGGTGTGGCCCTGGTAGGCCCCGACAACCGTGCCGAAGCTCAGACGGATGTGATCGACCAGGCTGAGTTGAAACATCAGTCATTTCTCCTGAGGGGGGGCAACGCCTGGTCGTGCAAGGATTGCGCCTGAAGAGGCCCCGCTCTGTCGCATGGCGACGGGTCCGGGAGCGTCCGCATCCCGACAACAGGGAATTTTTGGGATGGCGGCCGCGATCCTGATGGACCGAATCCCGGGGTGGCGATCACCGCCACCGAAACAGCCACAGCGCCAGGGCGAAGGGGATCACGGTCCAGCAGCCCAGGATCACGAGCTCCCAGCGCACCGCGCCAAGCGTCGCGCCTTCCAGGACCACGGCGCGCAGCGCGTCCACCAGGGCGGTGAGCGGCAGCGCCTGGATGGCGGGCTGGACGGAGGCGGGGAAATTGCCCGACGAGAAGAACACGCCGCTCAGAAGCCACATGGGCAGCATCGCCATGTTCATCAGCCCCGAGACGGCTTCGAACGTGCGCGCCCGCGTCGCCAGCAGAAGACCGAAGGCCCCGAATGCCACCGACCCGATGAGGGTGACGGCCGCGATCGCCGCGAAGCTCCCCCGAATCGGCATGCCGAGCGCGAGCGCGCCGAACCCGAGCGGCACGGCGACCTCCGGTGCGAGAAACAGCAGCCGCGCAAGGAGATGCGCGAGCAGATATTCCTGCTTGCGCATCGGACTCGCGATCATCCGCTTGAGCAGCTTGCGCATCCGGGCCTGCACAATCGAGAACGCCACGCCCCACATGCCGTTGCTCATGATGCCCATCGCGACGAGTCCGGGAATGAGCCAGTCGACGTAGCGCGATCCCGGTACGTCGACGGGCTGTTCGTGCGCCGTCCAGGGATCCACCCGGCCCGCCGCGCGCTTCAACGCATCGTCCACCGCAAGGCGCGCCGCATGGCTCTCGGCCCTGGCCGGGTCGAACTGATACGTCGGCGGGTTGCCGGGGAGCACGATGACGTGGACCTCCCCTTTACCTAGCGCCCGCTGTTCTCCACCCGGCGGAATGTCGCGAACGGCCAGCCCCGGCGCGCGGGCGACGACAGACCGCAGCGACGAGGCAGCGTCGCCGGCCGGGATCCCCACCGCGACCGTCTGATCCGCGCGCGACGGGAACGCGAGTGCCATCACGACGGCCATCACGATCGGAAAGACGAACGTCCAGAACAGCGCCTCCGGCTCGCGGACGAATTCGCGCAGCCGCGTGAGCGTCAGCTCGACGATCGGATGCCAGGCGCCGCCTCGGTCCACGCTGCTCACGTCCGTCACTCGTCTCGGAGGTGGCGCCCGGTCAACGACATGAACACGTCCTCCAGCGTTCCCTGGTGGACCACCATCCGCGGGGCCGCGAGGGCGGCGATGAGCTCTCCCGGAGATCCGAGGGCGATGAGCCTGCCGTGATCCACGATGCCGACGCGATCGCAGAGCGTCTGCGCTTCGTCCATGTAGTGCGTCGTGAGCAGGATGGTGCCGCCGTCGGCCCGAAAGCGCTCGAGCACATCCCAGAGCTGGCGTCGGGACTGTGGATCGAGGCCGGTGCTCGGCTCGTCGAGGAAGAGGAGATCCGGGCTCCCCGCCAGTGCGCAGGCGACTGAAAGCCGCTGCCGCTGACCACCGGACAGCGCTCCGACGCGGCTGGCGCGCTTGCCCTCGAGCGCGACGATCTCGAGCAACTCCCCGATCGGACGTCCGCGGCGGTAGAAAGACCGGAAGAGACGAAGCATCTCTTCCACCGTCAGCTTCTCGCTGAGCTGCGTTTCCTGCAGGTGGATCCCCAGCCGCTCGCGCAGCTCGCGCTCGTTGCTTTTCCAGGTGAGCCCGAGGATCTCCACGTGGCCCGCATCCGGCGCGATCAGACCTTCGAGGATCTCGATTGTTGTCGTCTTGCCCGCGCCGTTGGGCCCGAGCAGCCCGAAGCATTCTCCCCGGGGCACATGCAGCGACAGCCCGTCCACCGCGACGACCTCGCCATAGCGCTTGATCAGGCCCTCGCATCGGACGGCAAGTTCACACACGCGTCTTAGCGTACAGGGTGCGGGCCAGCGCGCAAAGCCAGGCCCGGATGACGGAAGGCGTTGACCCGCCCGTCCGCGCCCGCGTCGGGCCCGCGGCAGGCACCCCGTCGTGGCCGAGTCGCACCGGCTGGAGATACCGATGAGGTGACCCGTGCGGTCTTATCCGCGTCAGCGGCGCGTTTCGTTCCAGTAGATCTTGACGTTGTGGGTGGCTCGGCCCGAGGCGATAATCTCGGGACGCTTGTCCCCATTGAGATCGGCAACTGTCAGGTCTTCCGTCGCCATGCCCCCCTCGTCCACCATCACCTTCGATGTGAGGGCACCCTCCCGGTCGACGACGTAGAGCGCGACGCCAGGTTTGCCGTCACGCCATCCCACAGCCAGTTCCTCGCTCCCGTCGCCGTCGAAGTCCGCCCAGCCCAGCGCATGCCCGCCGGCAATCGCCGACTCGATGACGCTCCGCGACCACAGTCCGGGCTTTTCCGCGTAAATCACGACCGATGCGCCGTGCCACGGTTCCACAGTGGCGAGCATGCGCCGTCCGTCCACGCGGCCCATCTTGATTTCTCCCGGGACCCCTTCGCCGATGAGCGTGCGGGTCCAGGCGCGATCCGCTCCCCGCTTCAGCAGGTGCACGCCCTCGCGGCTCGCCGTCAGGAGCTCCTCCTGTGGATCGTCGTCCATGTTCGCCGGCAGGAAGTTATGGAGGATGTGCAGCGTGTCGTCTGCGACCTCCATTGGCCAGGGCTCGCGCGCCGGGTTGGCGGGCGGCCGGAAGATCAGGATTCGCGCCCCCTGCCCCTGCCAGTCGGGACCCTTCGTGCCGCGGCCGTGGAGCGGCGCGACGACGAGCTCGCGCACGGCGTCGCCGTCCACGTCGGCCCAGCGGATCCTGTGCAGCGTCGGCTCCTCGCCGATTGCGTGCAGTTCCCACGGGGCCTCAGCGCCAGGTCCGTTGCGACCGACCCACTGCAGCGTGCCACCGCCCGTCGTGTTCGACGGTTGCCACGCGGCGCCGAGCGCGACGTCCATGCGCCCGTCACGGTCGATGTCGTGGAGCGAGAGCGTCACGTTGTCGCGGGCGGTGACGCCGGAGAGCATGACGCGCCTCTGCCATCCGGGAGCTTCGAACCATACGAGATCGGTGCCGTTGATCGCGACGACGTCTGTACGTCCGTCGCCGTTGACGTCCCCCGTCGTGACGGCGTAGCCCACGCCGAAGTCCGAGGCGATCTGTTCGGCGCGAAACGTGAACGCCGCCGCGGACTTTCCGTCCTGCACGGATCCCGCAGCAGAAAGCGACAGCGCCGCGGCACCGATCGCGCTGGCAAGGGCAAGGGCAAGGGCACGGCGTCGGTTTCGAATTCGCATGGGCCCCATCTTAAACTCGCAACGGGCGATTCAGGCAGCTATCAGCTATCAGCTATCAGCACTCAGCTATCAGCTCTGCTATCAGTTCTGAGCCAGCCATGCCCCGGCAGTTGAACTCGCGCGTGCAACGGAACCCATCCGCCTGGCTCAGCGCCAGACCGGAAGCTGACAACTGATGCCTGAGAGCTGATGGCTGCGTCACCGCTTCCCCCACTTGTAGGCGGCGCGGGCGTTCTCGGAGAAATAGCGCCTGACCGCTCGGTCGCCGCGGCCCCCGAAGTACTGCGTGACAATCGCGTGGACGGTTCCGAACGGCGCGAAGACCTCGCTGACCGGCCAGTTGCTCCCGTAGAGCAGGCGCTCCTCGCCGAAGCGTTCCCACACGGCATCGAGGACGGGGCGATAGAACTGGAGATCCGCCGGCGCCTTGCCGCCGCGCCGCCCGCTGCCCTCGACGAGGCCGGACACCTTGCAGAACACGTTGGCTCGCCCGGACACGAGGTCCATGCCGGTCACCCAGTCCGCCGGAGGAGCCTTGCCGTCGATCGCGACGTTCGCGACATGGTCGACGATGATGCGCAGCCCGGGGACAGCGCGCGCGACGGCCGCCACCGTGGCCAGTGAGGCCACGCCGCCGTTGACGTCGAGCGACAGGTCGTGGTCGGCGAGCGCCGCCAAATCGCGGAGGCGCGCGGTGTCCGTCAGCCCGCCGATTTCGGCGCCGCTGACGCGGATTCCGCGGAACAGGGGATTGCGGCTCAGGCGCGACAGCACGCCCGCAAACGAGGGGTCGCCGGGCGTCAGCCGGCCGACGAAGCCGACGATCAGGGGGTCCTCCGCGGCCAGATTGAGCACCCAGTCATTGTCGTCGAGCCATGCGCTGGCCTCGACCACGACGGTGCCGGTCACTCCCAGCGGTCTCGACACGGCGCGGTAGTCGCGCGGGTAGACGGGCCGGTACAACACCGCATCCGACGGGCGGGGCCACGGAACGCCCTGGGGGCGTGAAGGGTCGTAGAAGTGGGTGTGGCAATCGATCACGTCTGTTCCTCGCTGCGGGGCAGCGCGCAACGTCCCCGCCGACGCCGTTCCCACGGCCGCAGACCACACGGCCGCCGACGCACCGAGGAACGCTCTTCGCGTCACGGCCGTCCCTCGCATGATGCGCGAGGTCACAGCACCAGGGCGCCGAACGCCAGGCAGATGAGCGCGTTGCCGGTCGCCATGAAGAAGTCATCCGTCCCGCGCGGCGAGAACAGCTCGAGCAGCGTATTCGACACCGAGATGACGACCGCCAGCGCCACCCATGGCGCACCGAGACCCTGCGCCAGCACGATCCACAGGCAGAAGACGAGCGATCCCGCGAACGCCGAGATGGTCCCCCCGACCGACTTGCGGTTCACGTCGCCGATGCCCCACACGCGGAGGGTCTGGCGCCCGAACAGCGAGCCGCCGATTTCGGCGAGGGCATCGGCGGCGATGTACGATCCCCAGATCAGGGCGAACACGGTGGCGAACCGGTCCGGAGGGTAGAGCGTCGCGAGGGTCGCGCCGATCGGCACCATCACGAACTTGAACGCGGTCCACAGCGTCGTGATGAGGAGGCAGTTCGCGCGTGCGAGGACGCCGTCCATCACACGCGACTGCGCCCCATAGAAGGCGGCGGCGAGCCGGCCGTTCGCATAGTAGAAGCCCAGGAACACCCAGCTCGTGGCGACCGCCTCGAACAGGTGGTCCTGCAGGAAGAACGTCACGAACGCCGGGGATTGCTCGGCCGCCACGCGGGCATGCAGGTAGAAGAACCCCGACATCGCGAGGGTGATGAAGCGGCCGCGCCGGCCGATCATGTCGACGATCCGGATCCGGCGTTCGGAGTGGCGCGCGACGACCGCCGATACATCGAACGGTGTGTCCATCCGGGACGAGAACGCCTGCCGCCGATCTTCCCGCGAGAACCCGACGAACCACTTGAGCAGCAGGGTCTTGATGCCGTACCAGATGAACCCCCAGACGACGTAGAAGAACAGGATCCCGAACGCCACCCGGGTCAGGACGGCGCGATCGAGGTTGTATTCGCGGAAGAAGAACGCATCGCGCTGCGTCACAACGGCGAATACCCAGAAGATCGTCAGGGCCGTGTTGAAGGCGAGAGCGCCGCGGAACACCAGGTCGGCGGTGCGCCGCCGCGCCGACATCGGCGAGGCGGCCGCCGGAATGGCTGACGCGACAAAAGCAGTCTCGATGTTCATGCGCTTGTCGGGGCCCCGTCTTACGGACGGATGACCGTGCCGTCTTTGCGGCGCGTCGTCCCCCACGAGTAATCGAAATTCGGCGGCCCGGGGGGAATCGGGAACTTCGCGGCGAGCTTTTCATCGACCTCGATGCCGAGCCCCGGCTTTTCCTGCGCCAGCATGTACCCGTTCTTGACCTCAGGACAGCCGACAAAGACCTCCTGGGTCTCCTTCGGGAAGCTTCCGCCTTCGTGGACGCCGAAGTTGTAGCTCGCCAGCTCCAGCGCGAGCTGCGCGGCATGCGCGAGCGGCGAGGCGTCACCCGGCCCATGCCACGCGGTCCGCACGCCGAAGAACTCGCTCAACGCCCCGACCTTGCGCGCCGGGCTGAGCCCGCCAATCTGAGAGATGTGAATGCGGATGAAATCGATGAGCCGTTCCTTGATGAGCGGCAGGTACTCGTGCTGCGTATTGAACAGTTCACCCATCGCGAGCGGGATGCTGGTCTGCTGCCGGAGCAGGCGGAAGTGGTCGTTGTCCTCGGGCGGGAAGGGATCTTCGAGGAAGAACAGCCGATAGGGCTCGAGCGCCTTGCAGAGATTGATCCCCTCGTTGAGCGTCACCCGCTCGTGCACGTCGTGGAGGAGCTCGACCTCGTCTCCGAGCTTCGTGCGCAGGTGCTCGAAAAATTTCGGCAGCATCCGCACGTAGGGTCCCGATTCCCAGATCGCTCCAGGATTGGTCGGGCCCACGGCTTCGTCGCCCGCGGCCGCAGGGGGCCGCGGGCCTCCGGCGCCGTAGCCGGCGTACCCCGGCGTCGCCACCTGGACCCGGACGTGGCGGAACCCGCGCTCCATCGCACCTCGCGCCCTGTCTTCCACCTCCGTGAAGCTGTTGCCGCTCGCGTGGAAATAACAGTCGGCGCCGTGCCGTACCTTTCCTCCGAGCAGCTGGTAGAGCGGCATGCCCGCCCGCTTGCCCTTGATGTCCCACAGCGCGATGTCGACGCCGCTCATCGCATTGAACAGCACGGGGCCATTGCGCCAGTACGAGCTCATGTAGCTCGACTGCCAGATGTCCTCGATTTCGTCCACGTTGCGGCCGATGAGAAAGGGTTTCAGGTACTGCTCGATCGCCGTCTGGACCACCAGGGCACGCTGTGTGAACGTGGCGCACCCCCAGCCCACCAGTCCCGGCTCCGTGGTGTCGATCTTCACGATCACCAGGCGAATCCGGTTGGGCGCGGTCAGGATCGTCGTGACGTTCCGGATCTTGACGGGGGCGGTCCCCTTCACCGCCTGCGCGGCGGCGGCACTCGGCGCCGGCGCAATGGCCTGCGCGAGTGACCGGCCGGACGCGAGCAGCGAGGCTCCGCCGGCGATTGACAGCGTTCGAAGTACATCACGACGTTTCATGGGTTCCCCTTTCACTTCCATCAGATCCCGGACATCAGATCTCGGCTATCAGCTATCAGCTTTCAGCTCTCAGCATCGGCTCCCGGCTCGTTGCGCCGTCATCCTTTCAGCTCCACCCGCTTCCGCTCGTCACCGTGGCCCGAACGCACCGGTGATATCCGCCAGGCCTACCTTGAGCGTCGCACGCGCGATTCGGTCCAGATCGGCCTCCGGGCCTGTCAGATGCATGGTGCGGTGCACGTGGGTATAGCGCTCGCCGGGGGCAAGCCCAAGCCCCGGAGACGAGGTCTCGAGCTCGTAGAACGGACCCAGCGGCGCCTTGCCGGGCGCGGAGGGGCCGTCGTTGTAGCTGTTG
>JALZOC010000035.1 GCA_030857365.1 Acidobacteriota bacterium | reverse complement strand
GTCGAGGTGTCAACAGATCAGGGCGCCACATGGGCGCCGGCGCGTCTCACGGGCGACCGGGCGGCCTATACATGGCGGCGCTTTGCGTACTCGTTTAGCGCGACGAAACCGGAGTCCTGCCTGATCATGACGCGCGCGAAAGATTCGAGCGGCCGCGTCCAGCCGATCACCCCGCACTGGAATCCCTCTGGATATCTCTGGAATGCGCCCGACAGCGTGCGCATCGAGGTGGCCTGAGGTGCGCCTGGTCGCCGTTTTACTTCTGCTGGCGACCGCCCTGGCCTCCGCCCAGGAGTTGCCAGCCGGACCCGGACGTGACGCCGTGATGACACGCTGTCTCGCGTGCCATGAAATCGACCTGATCGTGCAGCAGCGCCTGTCGACGCCTGGCTGGACACGGGAAGTGGACAAGATGGTGCGGTGGGGCGCGGTTGTCGAACCGGGCGAACGCGAGCCGATGATCGGCTACCTGTCCCGCCATTTCGGCGTCAGACCCGCGGCGAGTCGCCCGAGCCCCGCGGACCACGTCGAAGCCACCTACAAACGTGCCTGCCTCGGCTGCCACGAAGGGGACATCATCGAAGGGCAGCGGCTCCCACGCGCCGGGTGGACGCGGACGGTCGAGAAGATGATCCGCTGGGGAGCAGCGGTCGACGATTCGGAGAAGAGCTCGCTCGTCGATTACCTCGCCGGACGCTTCCCCGTCAGATAGCGCACCGAGCGGGCTCGCGTCAGACCGGGTGCGGCACGCCCAGCACGCGATCGCCTTCGGCGGTCAGGAAACTGATGACCGCACGACGGTGGCGCGCCTCTGCGTCGCGAAGGACCGCGCCAAACGCCGGAGTGCCGCGGAGCGGGTCCAGCCAGGGATCCCGCGTCAGAGCCGGCACGCAGAAAAATCCGTCGGGGACCACTCGCGCGAGCAGCTCGAGCGCCCCGTCCGGCTCTCCCAGGTGGGCGAGGTGCCGGGCCACATAGTAGCGGCCCTCGGGATCCCTGATGTTCATCAGGCGGCGGATGGCCGCAACGCTCTCATCGCGGCGGCCATCGAGAAGCGCTTCGAGGGCGGTTACGTAGATGGTCAGGCGATGCGGGAAGGACTTATCGACCCTTTGAAGCGAGTCCCTGGCTTCCTCGGTGCGTCCGAGCATCACCAGGGCCAGATTGCGCATGTAGTTGATGGCTTCGGGCTCGTAGGCCATCACACCGGCATAGTCCCCGCGCATGAAGCAGGTGTGGCCTGCACTCACCGGGATCCGGGGATCGAGGCGCCGCGCGTGCGTCGCGGCGGCCATCGACGCGTTCAGCAGGCCGCAGTACCGGCAGGCGTGCGCCAGGCCGGCGAAGAGCTCCGGATCGGCCGTCCGCTCCCGCGCGCGGCGAAGGAGACGCACCATCGACTGCTCCGCCCTGCCGAGATCGACTTCGAGGTGCGCGTAGATGTTCTCTGCCAGGGACAGGTCCGGATTCAGCTCGAGCGCGCGCTTCAGCGCGTCTTCCGACTTCGCGAATCGCTCGTCGGATTCCTCGTCCACGTACTTGCCGATCATGCGCTGCATGCGCCCCACGCCCGCCCAGGCAGGCGCGTAGTGCGCATCCTCCGTGACGCACTGCTCGTACAGCTCCAGCGCCGCGCGCCAATGCTTCGAGTCCCGGCTCATCTCGTTCGCGCGCAGGTATCGTTCGTACACCTCTGGTGTGGCGGGGACGTCCTGCTTCAGCATGCGCCGCTCGCGCTGCGTGAGCGGCACCGACAGCGAGTCGACGATGCGGCCGGCGAGATCGTCCTGGAGATGAAAGAGGTCCCCGATCGCCACCTGCGCGGTGTGGGACCAGAGCACCGTGGCCGCCGGCGTGCCGACGAGTTGGGTCGATACACGAAGCTGGTTGCCTGACCGGAGCAGCGTGCCGACGAGAACGGCGTCGACCTCGGCCTCGTTGCCGATCGCTTTGAGATCCGGCGTGTCGGAGGCAAAGCGCGACGCCGCGAGACTGGAGCGCACGACCAGCGAGCGGAGGCCGGAGAGCGAGCTCGTCACCGCGTCGGCGAGACTGAACGCCAGAAAGTCCGTTTCCGGATCCGGGCGAAGCGTGCGGAACGGCAGCACGATGAGCCGCGTGACGGGCTGCGCGGGCGCAGCGGACCCGGAGTCGCTGAGCGCGATGGCGGCACGGAGCGCTTCAGCCATCGCGGCTGTCTCCTGATACCGGTCCTCGGGTCTCTTCGACAGCGCCCGGTACACGATGCGATCGAGCGCAACCACCGCCGGTCCGCCGGTGAGCGCCGGCGGCTGCTCGTACATGACGGCGTGAAAGATCTCGACGGCGGACGAGCCGCCGAACGGGGGCTTCCCTGCCAGCATCTCGTACAGGACGCAGCCGGCGGCAAAAATGTCCGAACGCGAATCCACAGTGCCGTTGCGCAGCTGTTCCGGCGCCGCGTACTGCGGCGTGCCCACGATTGTTCCTGGCAGGGTAACCGGCGCGAGTGTCTCGTCGCCCAGCGGCTGCACGGCGGTCGTCAATCCGAAGTCGAGCAGCTTGACGCCGTGCGGCGTCAGAAAGATGTTCGACGGCTTCAGGTCACGGTGAACGAGATTCTGCGTGTGCAGCGCCTTCATCCCGGTGAGGATGCCGAGCGCGATCGACACCACCTCCGAGGCGGCGATTCCCCCGCGTGCGATCCGTGCCGCCAGAGACTCTCCCTGCAACAGCTCCATCGCGAGGAACAGCTCGCCGTCTTCTTCTCCGATTTCGTACAACTGGCAGATGGCGGGATGATTGACGCTTGCGGCGGTGCGCGCTTCGCGGCGCAGCCTCTCGCGCGCCGCGGGCTCGGCGACCGCCCCTTTGATCATCTTGATGGCGACCGGACGTCCGAGCCGCTCGTCGAGAGCGGCGTACACCACCCCCATGCCCCCTTCGCCGAGAGTACCCGTGACCGCGTACCGGCCGATCGACTGACGCATCTCTGCCACTGGCTACATTCTACGTGGGACGTGCTGCGTGCGAGGCGCAACGTGCAACAAGCGGCTTGTCACGTGCTACGTGGCACGTGCTCAGCGCCGCACCCCTGGATAGCTGGACACTGGCTACTGGCCGGCCGGCACGAAGTTCAACTTCCGATTGAACTCGCGGCGCAGCAGCAGGAGGTTGAGGACCAGCTGCGCGGTGATGGCGATGACCGACAGATACCAGATCCAGTGCAGGTCGAACCCGGGCAGCCGCGACAGCATGAATGCGGGGACGGCCACGACGACGATGCGGACGAGCGAAGCCATGAGCGCCGGCAGCGTGTTCCCCATTGCCTGGAACATGCTGGAGCCGACGTAAACGACGCCGGACGCGGCAAAGGTCCACGAGACGATGCCGAGATACTCCGCACCCACCCGGACGACCTGCGGGTCGGCGGAGAAGAAGCGCACCATCGGGGCGCCGAATACGAGGCAGACGACCGTCCAGGCGAGCATCACGGCTCCGGCCATGACGGCGGCCGACCGGAAGGTGTCGCGCACGCGCTGCGGGTGCCCCGCGCCGAAGTTCTGGCCGGCGACGGGAGCCACGGCGAACCCGAGCGCCACAACCGGCATGAAGCCCGCCTGGATGATGCGCATCCCGATGCCGAAGCCGGCCTGCGCCGCGGATCCAAACGGACGGCTGACGACGTAGACGACGAACAGGTAGACGGCGACCAGCGCGAACTCCGCGCCTGCGGGGAGGCCGATGCCGAGGATCCTTCGCCAGAGGGGGAAGTCCGGTTTCCAGGCACGGCGCACGAACTTCAGGTACGCGGTGTTCGACACGAAGTAGAACGACAGCCAGATGGACCCGATCGCGATGGCGAGCAGCGACGCGATCGCTGCGCCCGCCACACCCAGCGGGCGTCCGGTTCCCCACCCGAAGATCAGGAGCGGCGCGAGCACGAGGTTGACAATCACGGTGGTAGTCTGCACGATCATGCCCGGCTTGAAGTTGCCCGTGCCGCGCAGCGCCGCGCCCATGCTCACCATCGCGAACTGCAGCGACATGGCGGGGATGAACCACAGCAGGTAGTCCGCGGCAAGTTCAGTCGTCCGGGCGTCGGCCCCGAGGGCGGCAACGTACGGCATGCGCAGCGCCATCCCGACGGCGAGGAAGAGCCCCCCACGATGGCCGACAGCAGAAGCGATTCGTTGAACACGAGCAAAGCGCGATCGCGGTCCTTCTGTCCCGCGGCGTGCGACACGAGTGTCGTCACCCCGACGCCGAGCATCTGGGTGATCGCGAGCACGACGAACGTGAGGTTGCCGGCAATGCCCACCCCGGCCACCGCTTCCTTCCCGAGCCGGCCGACCCAGTACAGGTCGACCAGGAAGTACAGGGTCTGGAACACCATCGTGACGAGCATGTAGCTGCTGGTCTTGAGGAGGTGCCGGGTGACCGATCCCGTGGTCAGGTCCTGCATGACGGCGCTGGCGTGGAGGGCATGACGGGTGTGGGCGGATTATATCCGGCAGGCTGACGGGGCCAGGTGTGACAAAGTGCCAACGTGCCTGGCCACGGCCGGGATCCAACATCCCAATCGAGTTACGGGACGTGGGGAGCTGATGCCAGTCCTCCCCGTGCCCGCAGTGAGATGTGGGCCCATCGATGAGCTAGACTCGCCGTAATGGCTGCAAGAGTGAAGGGCCGCTTCATCGATCCGATGCGGCTTCTGCGGACGGACAGCCTTCCGAATGATGGCCGCCGGTGGGAATACCAGCTGAAGTTTGACGGCTACAGGGCCGTCGCCTTCAAGACCGACGGCAGGATCCATCTGCGCTCGCGCAACGACAACGACCTCGGCAGCCGGTGCTCGGACGTCGTGAAGGGCCTGGCGAAGCTGCCGGACGAGACGGTCATCGATGGCGAGGTGATCGCGCTTGATGACGATGGTCGGCCGTCATTCAACATCCTGCAGAACTACGGCTCATCGAAGGGGCCGGTGCTGTACTTCGTGTTCGACGTGATGGTCCTGGCGGGTCGCGATGTGATGCACGAGCCGCTGGAGGCCCGGCGCGAGCTGTTGGAGAGGAAGATCCTCCCCAAGCTCGGCGAACCGGTCCGATACGCTGCTCCGCTGGGCGCGAATCTGCCAGTGCTCATCGAGTCTGTGAAAGCGCAGGGGCTTGAAGGCCTCGTGGCCAAGAGGCTGGACAGCCGGTACGAGGCCGGCCTGCGGTCGGGCGCCTGGCAGAAGATGCGCGTCAACCGCGGGCAGGAGTTCGTGATTGGCGGCTACACGGTTGGGACGACGACGTTCGACGCGCTCGTCTTCGGATACTACGAGGGCAATCGGCTGATCTACGCTGCGCGTACCCGAAACGGCTTCACCCCGGTCGTACGGGGACAGCTGTTCAAGAAGTTCAGCGGGTTGGAGACCAAGGATTGCCCGTTCGTGAACCTCCCGGAGGCCAGGAGCGGCCGATGGGGTGCGGGCCTGACGGCAGCGAAGATGAAGGATTGCCGGTGGCTGAAGCCGGTCCTCGTGGCCCAGATCGAGTTCCTGGAGTGGACGGGCGAGAACCACTTGCGGCACACCAGGTTCATTGCGCTGCGCGATGACAAACCGGCACACGAGGTCAGGCGGGAGTAGCTCTGTTTTGGCGAGGCACCGTTTGAGACGCCTTCGCCGTCGCGAAGCGGGGCTTGACAGTGATTCCGGCCTGGTTTGAGGGGTACTCATGACGGTTCGGCTCCGCTCGATCGTGGCGATTGCGATCGCCTTCGCCGCGCTTGCGACCACGCCCGAGTATCCTGCGCGCCTCGCAGCGGCGGCCGGCGGGCCCGAGGCGCAAGGCGCCGCCAGGCGGCCCGACGTGATTATCGTGCTGACCGATCAGCAGCGTGCCGATGCGTTCGGCGCGGCCGGAGCCGCGGATCTTCATACCCCAGTGATGGATCGGCTCGCACGACAGGGAGTTCTGTTCACCCGCGCGTTCGCCGCGACACCTCAGTGCTCGCCGTCGCGGGCCGCTCTGCTCACGGGACGGTATCCTCACCGCACCGGAGTCATGGGTAACACCGCAGGTGAAGGCGGCCGTAGCAGCCCGGGCGCTCGCAGCCCGTCCGCCGGCATGTCGGCGGCCCTCGATCGCTCGCTTCCGACGCTCGGGCGGATCTTCTCCGCGGCCGGATACGAGACAGCCTACTTCGGCAAATGGCACCTTGGCAGCACGCCCGGCGAGTACGGGTTCGAGTCGGCCGACTCCACGATCGATGACGCGACGCTCGCACGCCGGGTCGTTGGATTCATCCAGAAGCGCTCCCCGAGCGCAGCCCGCAGGCCTTTGTTTCTGATCGTTTCCTGGATCAATCCGCACGACGTCTACAACGTCTTGACCGCGGCTCCGCCGGATGCGCGAGCTCTGGCGACTGTCCAGCTCCCGTTGAACCTGGTCGACGATCTCCGTGCGAAGCCCTTCCCGCAGCGCCACTACCTCGAAGAAGATCAGGGGAAACCCTTCGTCGGCGCTGACCGGGAGGTGTGGCGCCGCTATCGCGCGTTCTACAACAGGCTGGTCGAAACCGTCGACCGCGAGATCGGCACGGTCCTCGATGCGCTCGACAAGACCGGTGTCCCTCCGATCACGATCTTCAGCACGGACCACGGTGACCACGGGGGTGCGCACGGCCTCCCGTACAAGGGCCCTGCCATGTACGAGGAGGTGATCCGCGTTCCGCTCGTCATCTCGTGGTCGGGCAGAGTCCGCGCTGCGCGCTCCGATGCACTCGTCAGCCTCATCGATCTGCTCCCGACTCTGTGCGACCTGACGGGCGTGCCGGCCCCCGACGATGTGGACGGTCTCTCTCTCCGTCCCGTCCTGGAACAACTCGCTCCTCACGTACGGGACGTGGTCTTTGCGGAGTATTACGGGAAGCAGGCCTGGCGTGTCCCCATCCGGATGGCACGGACGGCCCGCTGGAAGTACGTGCGATACCTCGGCTACGGCGAAGAGCTGTACGATCTGGCTGCGGATCCCGGCGAGCTGCGCAACCTTGCGCGCGAGCCGGGCGCCGCATCGGATCGGACGCGTCTGGCACGCGAACTGGACGCCTGGATCCGCCGTACGGGCGATCAGTTCCCCCGACTCACCACGACGGATCGGTCAGGAAAGATCGTGCCCGCCGATCAGAGGAAGTAGAAGTAGGGGCGGGCGCTGAGCCGGTCCGGTTGAGCGAGGCGCAAGGCCAGGGAGAAAAGCGACCCAAAGCGAGGCAGGTACCATGAAGAAGAGCCGGTCGACGAAAGGGGCAGACAGGTTCCTCGGGCACACGTCTGCGACCGACCTAGCTGAGGCGGGGATCGCTCCTGGGCCGTCCGAGTCGACGGCCCCGCCCGCCTAGCGAAGGTGCTTGTTGAAGTGAGCGAGGGTGCGCTCCCAGGCCACCTTGGCCGCCGCGGCATCGAAGCGCGGCGTCGTATCGTTGTTGAAGCCGTGCTGCGTGCCCGGATAGAGGTGGCGCTCGTAGGGCACACTGGCCGCCTTCAGCGCTGCCTCGTACGCCGGCCAGCTCGCGTTGATGCGCTCGTCCACTTCGGCGGACTGGATCATCATCTCGGCCTTGATCTTCGGCACGTCCTCGAGGTTCGGGGCGCTGCCGTAGAACGCGACGCCTGCGGCCAGGTCGGGCATGCGCGTGGCGAGAAAGTTCACCATCCCGCCGCCATAGCAGAAACCGACAGCCCCGACATTTCCGTTGGTTTCGGGACGGGCCTTGAGCCACTCCACCGCGGTGACGAAGTCCTCGCGGGTCTTCGCCTGATCCAGCTTGGGAAAGAGCTCGCGCGCCTTCTCTTCGCTCCCGGGGTAGCCCCCGAGCGGGAACAGCGCGTCAGGCGCGAACGCCACGACGTTGTCGAGCGCCAGCCGGCGCGCGATGTCCTCGATATGGGGGTTCAACCCGCGGTTCTCGTGAATGACGAGCACTGCCGGCAGCTTGCCGGCGGCCTTGGCTGGCTGCGCCAGGTAGCCTCGCATCCTGCCGCTGCCCTTTGGCGAGTCGTATTCGATGTGCTCCACCTTGATGCGCGGGTCCTCCTGCTTGACGACCTGCGCCTCCAGGAACTTCGGGCTGAGCTCGTCGAGGAGCATCGCGGCAGTCACGCCGCCAACGGCGTACTTGGCGGCCTTGTCCAGGAACCCGCGCCGGTCCAGGGCACCGTGCACGTAGGCGTCGAACAGAACGAGCAGTTCCTGGTCGAAATCATGAGCGGTCTTGCGTTCCATCGGTCCTCCTGGCACAAGGCATCGAGACAACTTCGATGCTCCGTCCACTCGCGGGCGATCCGCCGGCATCATATGACGAGTGACGGGCGGCCCGCGCAGGCACGCGCCGCGCATTGCTCAGCGCTTACAGCTGATCGAGATCCCCGCGGAGCTTGTCGTATCGATCGTCGTCACCGCGTCGGGCAGGGTCTTCAGATGATCCAGAAACTCGCGAATCCCCGCCCCGGCCCCTCGACCCGACACGTTGTGCGCAGTGAAACAGCCGCCGGAAATCACCTTGGGCCAGACCGCGACGAGGTAGTCTTGTACCATTCCTTGTCGGCATCGGTCCGAGGTTCACGGTGACCCGACGCTTCCTCCTCTGCCTTCCGCTGCTGCTCGTGTGCGGGGTGCGTGCGGCCGAGCCGCACGATGGCCGGCCCCTCTCGGACGAGCCAATCCGCACGGCCGCCGCCCGACTGCCACGGCTGCACAGCCTGCTCGTCAGCCGGCACGGCAGCCTCGTGTTCGAGTACTACGCGAAAGGGGCGGGGCCGACGCGCCTCGCCAACGTCAAGTCCGTCTCGAAGAGCATCATCTCGACGCTCGTCGGCATCGCGATTGACCGCCGGATTCTCGAGAGCGTCGACCAGCCGATTGCCCGCTTCTTCCCTGCGCTGACCGAGGACCGCAATCCCGCCAGGGCGCGCATCACGGTGGAGGACCTGTTGACGATGCGGGCGGGGCTGGAGTCTACGAGCTTCGACAATTACGGGGCGTGGGTGCGCAGCCGGAACTGGATCACGTACGTCCTCAATCAGCCGCTCGTCAGCGAGCCTGGGACCCAGATGGAGTACAGCACGGGGAACACCCACCTGCTCTCCGCGATCCTGACGATCGCGACGAAGGGGAGCACGCGGGCATTCCTGCAGGAGAGTCTCGGCCGGCCGCTCGGGCTCACGTTCAGCCGGTGGCCGCGGGATCCGCAGGGCATCTACTTCGGCGGCAATGACATGCTCATGACACCCCGGCAGATGGTGGCCATCGGTCAGCTCTACCTGAATCGCGGGCGCGCCGGAGATCGGCAGATCGTGCCGGCCTCGTGGATCGACGCCTCGTGCACGCCGCGCGGCCGCTCGCGGTTCAATCCGGATCAGACATACGGATACGGATGGTGGATGCGCGATTTCGCCGGACGGCAGGGCTGCTTCGCGTGGGGCTTCGGCGGGCAGTACATCCTCATCTTTCGCGATCTCGATCTTGTCGTCGTGACCACGTCGTCCACTGCGATCGCCGACGAGCGCCGCGACCACCGCCGGCAGATATTCGAGATCGTCGAGCGCCTCATCCTCCCACCCGTGGCGGCGGGCAGCTAGCGATCCTTCAACCCGTGCCGCGCATGCAACGGTTGACAGGGATCCGGGCGCATTCGAGAATGCAGCGATGAGGGCCCTGCGGGCGTGCCTGTGGACCGTGCTCGCCTGCGCGACGTTCGGCCTGACCGGAGCCCCGGCGGCCGGCCAGGCCGGGCTGGACGCCCGGATCCCCGGCGCGCGTTCTGCGCGCATCGATTTCACGTCCCAGATCCGCCCCTTGCTCTCGGATCGATGCTTCCGCTGCCATGGGCCCGATGCCGGCAAGCGGAAGGCGAAGCTCCGCCTCGACACGCGCGAGGGCATGCTGAAGAAGCTGGACGACGTCGGGAAGGGCTGGGCGGTGGTCAAGCCGCGCGACCCGGACAAGAGCGAGCTGATCCGCCGCATCTTCACCGACGACGAAGACGACAGGATGCCGCCGGCCGAGTCCCATCTGACGCTCTCCGAGGCTGACAAGGCGCTGCTGCGGCGCTGGGTCGTCGAGGGTGCGGACTACCGGCCGCACTGGTCGCTCGTGCCGGTCCACGTGGTCGGCGTGCCGGGGCTCGGTGACGGCTCGACTCCGGCGAACCCGATTGACGCGTTCGTGCGCGCGCGGCTCGAAGGGGAAGGACTCACGCCCGCGCCGCCGGCGCCGCCGGACATCGCGCTTCGCCGTCTCGCGCTCAATCTGACCGGCCTGCCACCGACGCCAGCCGACCTGGATGCATTCCTTGCCGATCGATCCCCCGACGCCTACGCGCGCGTCATGGAACAGTACCTGGCGTCTCCCGCCTACGGCGAGCGGATGGCCATGGACTGGCTCGATCTGGCGCGCTACGCGGACACGTATGGCTACCAGGCCGACGTCGACCGCGACATGTCCGCCTATCGCGACTGGGTCATCGGCGCGTTCAACAGCAACCTGTCCTACGATCAGTTCCTCACGTGGCAGCTGGCCGGCGATCTCCTGCCGAATCCGACGCCCGAGCAGCGCATCGCGACCGCCTTCAACCGGCTGCATCGGCAGACCAACGAGGGCGGCAGCATCGAAGAGGAGTTCCGCACCGAGTACGTCGTCGATCGGGTGAACACGTTCAGCACGGCGATGCTCGGGCTGACGATGGAGTGCGCGCGGTGCCATGATCACAAGTTCGATCCGATCACGCAGCGCGACTACTATTCGATGTTCGCCTTCTTCAACAGCATCGACGAATCGGGCCTGTACTCGCATTACACGAACGCCACTCCGTCTCCTTCGCTGCTGCTGTGGCCGCCCGGGAAGAAGACGCAGCACGATCTCGTGACGGCGGGCATCGCTGCCGCCGAGGCCAGGCTCCAGGCGGTGGCCCGATCCGCACGACCGGCGTTCAACGCCTGGCTGGAGACCGGCCGTGCGATCAGCCGCCCCGCGCCGATCGCCCATCTGGATTTCAACGTGGTCGAGGGGGAGACCACGCCGGACCTCGTGTCGACGATCCCAGCGGAGCTGCAGGACGGGCCGGTGCTGGTGCACGAGGGATCCACCGCCGCGATGCGGTTCAGCGGCGACAACCTGGTCGTTCATCCAGGCGTACGCGAATTCTCCAGGATCGACTCGTTCTCCCTCAGTCTC
>JALZOC010000386.1 GCA_030857365.1 Acidobacteriota bacterium | reverse complement strand
CAGCGCCACATTCTCGAGTGCCGCCACCGCGTTGGCGCGGACGAGCCGCGCAAGCCCGGTGATCTGCTCGCAGCCGATCGGGTTGCGCTTGTGGGGCATGGCCGACGAGCCCTTCTGCCCTTTCGCGAAGGGCTCCTCCACCTCGCCGATCTCCGTCTTCTGGAGTCCGCGGATCTCGAGCGCGAACTTCTCGAGCGACGCCGCCGTGATCGCGAGCGTGGTCATCAATTCCGCATGGCGGTCGCGCTGGATGACCTGGGACGAGACCGGCGCCGGCTGCAGGCCGAGCCGTTCGCAGACGCTGGCCTCGATGGACGGGTCCAGGTGCGCGAACGTCCCCACCGCGCCAGACACCTTGCCGACCGCGATCGTGTCGCGCGCCCGCAGCAGGCGATCGACGGCGCGCTGCAGCTCCGCGTACCACAGCGCGAGCTTGAGGCCGAAGGTCATCGGTTCTGCATGCACCCCGTGCGTGCGGCCGATCATCGGCGTGTGCCGATGCTCTTCGGCGCGGGTCCGCACGGCGTCCATGAGGGTCGCGACCCCCTTGACGAGCAGGTCGGTCGCCTCGCGCATCTGGATCGCCTGCGCCGTGTCGACCACGTCGGACGAGGTGAGCCCGAAGTGCAGCCAGCGCGCCGCCGGGCCGACGTGCTCCGCGACGGCCGTCGTGAAGGCGATCACGTCGTGCTGCGTGATCTGCTCGATTTCTTCTATGCGCGCGACGTCGAACCGGGCCTTCGCGCGGAGCTCCCGGGCGGCGTCGGCCGGCACGAGCCCTGCGTCGGCCATGGCGTCCGCCGCGGCCAGTTCCACCTCGAGCCAGGTCTCGTACCGGCGCTGCTCGCTCCAGATCGCCCCCATGTCGGCGTGGGTGTAGCGCCTGATCATGATCCGGCCGTCTGCCTATCCAAGGTCGATGCGCGCGCGGTCGAGCGCCGGCACCGACGGGCCGAGCACCGTGGCGGCGAGCGAGCCGTTCGCGAACAGATCGGTCGCCACGCGCTGCACGTCGAGCTCCGTGACGCGCTCCACGCCCTCGAGCGTCTCGTCGAGGCCGAAGTGGCGATCGAAGTAAATCTCCTGGCGCGCCAGGTGCGACATGCGGCTCGCGGTGTTCTCGAGGCTCAGCATCAGGCTGCCCTTGAGATGATCCTTGGCGCGGCGCAGCTCCGACGCAGGCACGGGCGCCCGCTTCATCCCGCGCAGCTCCTCGACGCACAGGTCGATCACTTCCCCCACGGCGGCGTTCGAGCAGCCGGCGTAGATGGTGATGTTCCCGGCGTCGCGGTAGGCGCTGAGCCCGCTGAATACGGCGTAGGCGAGCCCGCGCTTCTCGCGGACGTTCTGGAAGAGCCGTGAGCTCATGGACCCGCCGAGCACGGTGTTCATGATGTAGCTGACGTACCGATCCTCGTGATTCTGCGGATAGCTGTTGGTGCCCAGGCAGATGTGACTCTGCTCGAGCTCCTTCGTGCGCGTGATCACCTGCGGGACCACGGCCGGCGGAGCGCCGGCGAGCGGATCCCCGTCGGCAGGGATCGCGCCGAAGGCCGCCTCCACGAGCTCGCGAACCTTCGAGTGTTCCAGGTTGCCGGCCGCCGAGATGATCATGTTCCGGCCGACGTACGCGCCGCGGAAGTACTCGAGCAGCGACTCGGCCGTGAACGACTCGACGGTGTCCTTCGATCCCAGGATCGGCCGGCCGAGCGCGTGGCCTTCCCAGAAATGCTGCGTGAACAGCTCGTGCACGAGATCGTCCGGCGTGTCCTCGACCATCTTGATCTCTTCGAGGATCACCTTCTTCTCGCGTTCGACCTCGTCGGCCGAGAACGCCGGCCTGAGCACGATGTCCGAGAGGAGATCGACGGCAAGAGGGAGGTGCTCATCCAGCACCTTGATGTAGTAGCTGGCGTACTCTTTCGCCGTGAACGCGTCGAGCTGCCCCCCGATCGAGTCGATCGCCTGCGCGATGTCCTCTGCCGTGCGAGTGTCGGTCCCCTTGAACAGCATGTGTTCGACGAAGTGCGCGATCCCGCCGCGCTCGTCGCTTTCGTGACGCGATCCACGCATCAGCCACACGCCGATCGTCACCGATCGCACGTGCGGCATCGTCTCCGTGATGAGGCGGAGCCCGTTGCCGAGCACTTCGCGGACGACGGGGTGAGAGGAAGACTGTACGGCCAATCCTGGGGCCTCCGCGGTATCCTGCCGGCCGGCACGGTGTGCCGGGCAGAACCACCCCACTCGAAGGGCACCGCAAGTGGTTCTGATAATGGGACTTAGACGAGCTGCCTGAAACCTGAATCTTACCACGTGGAAACCGCGGAGTTCAACATGGAACTCCGCCCGGAGCCCGTCCGGACAGCGTAGTACAATCGTTACTTACCCTCTCGCGGCCGGGCGTCCCGGACCTGACCATGCAGACCCCCCCGCCGACCAACGTGGCCGATCTGGAGCTTGCGGAACTCGAGCAGGCCCTGGAGTCGCTCGGGCATCGGCGGTTCCACGCGCGCCAGATCTTCGCGTGGATCTACAGGCGCGGCATCACCGACTTCGCGCTCATGAGCGACCTCGGCCAGGAGCTTCGCGCGCAACTGGCGGCGTCCTTCACGATCGCCACGCCCCACGTCGTCCGCAGCGAGACGTCGCAGGACGGCACGACGAAGTTCCTCCTCCGGCTGATGGACGGCAAGCAGATCGAGGCCGTGTTCATTCCGGACACCCCCTCCCAGACCTTCTGCGTCTCGACGCAGGTCGGGTGCGCGATGAAGTGCGGCTTCTGCCTGACCGGCAGGATGGGCATCGAGCGCAACCTCACGTCAGGCGAAATTGCCGGCCAGGTCCGGGTGCTCGCGCGGGAGCTCGGCATGCTGGGGGCGCGGTTCAATATCGTGTTGATGGGCATGGGAGAGCCGCTCCACAACTACGATGCCACGATGAAGGCGTTGCGGATCCTTGCCGACGAGCACGGCTTCGCGATGTCGGGCCGCCAAATTACGCTCTCAACGGTGGGCGTGCTGCCCGCGCTCGAGCGGCTCGCCACCGAACCCTTCATGCCGAACCTGGCCATCTCCCTGCACGCGACGACGGAGGAGCAGCGCGACGCGCTCGTCCCCATCAACCGCAAGTACGGCTTGAAGGAGCTGCTCGACGCCTGCCGGCGGTTTCCCTTGAAGCGGCGCGAGCGGATCACGTTCGAGTACGTGATGCTGCGCGACGTGAACGACACGCCGGAGGATGCGCGGCGGCTGGTGCGCCTGTTGAGCGGCATCAAGGGGAAGGTGAACCTGCTCCCCCTCAACGAGGCGGCCGGCATCCCCTTCGAGCGGCCGTCCGACGATCGCGTGAACACGTTCGCACGCATCCTGTCCGAGCACGGGGTCACGGTTTCGGTGCGCGCGAGCCGGGGCCGCGACATCCGGGCCGCGTGCGGGCAGCTCATCACCGAGTCGACGCGAAAGGCGCCGGGGGCCCGGCTTGCGTCGCTGATGGACGGCTGAAAAGATTGTCCTCATCCAGGCGCGAAATCCGTTCCATAGCCGGTGGATTTGGATTCTTCGATCGACCAAAATAGAAGCATGAAGACTACGGTGGATATTCCAGAACGGGAGTTGAACGACGCCATGCGCTTTACGAAAGCCAGAACCAAGCGCGAGGCGATTGTCACGATCCTCGAAGAGTTCAACCGCCGACGCCGTATGGCCGAGCTCGTCAAGTACTCCGGTACTTTCAGCGACAGCTTTCCGACGAACGAGGAGATCGAGGCGGCCGACGCCTCCGGCGGGCCCGATGGCCGTTGTCGTCGATAGCTCGCTCTGGGTCCATCAGCTCCGGAAGAGCGGCGACCGGGCCAAACGCGCTCACGTCCATGTGCTCCTGGAAAACGGCCGGGCCGCGTGGTGCGCGCCCGGTGCGCCTGGAGCTCTGGCGGGGTGTCACGAACGATACGGAGCGCCAGACGCTGCGACGGTACGAGGCGCTGCCCCCGGCGTACGAGATTTCGCCGGCCGTCTGGGAGCGCGCGATCCGGATCGCG
>JALZOC010000385.1 GCA_030857365.1 Acidobacteriota bacterium | reverse complement strand
CATCTGCGCAGGCCACCAGGGTGAGGCTGTGAACCGTCACCGGAACGGCACGCGGCTGGACCGTCTCGTTGCGGCGCGCGAGTGTGTAGGCGGCCACGCCGTTGATCTTCTTCGCCGAGTAGGCGGGTGGGTATTGCGAAAACCTCCCCCGGAACTCGGCGAGTACCGCGTCGACCTGCGCCGCACCGATCCCTGGTGGGGGCGGGGGCGCGGGCCCCGTGAGATGCGCGGCATCGTACGTGTCAGTGGCGAGCCCCAGCCGGACGCCGGCGTCGTACTCCTTCTCCGCACCGCTGAACAGGGAGGCGAGCCGGGTCGCGCGTCCCACGACCAGAGGAAGGACCCCGGTGGCCAGAGGATCGAGAGTGCCCGTATGCCCGATCCGCGACGTCCCCAGCGCGCGGCGCACGCGCCCGACGACATCGTGCGACGTGGGCCCGGCGGGCTTGTCGATGACGAGGACACCGCTGATTTCGGCTTCCAGCTTCCAGCTCCCGGCTGCCAGCCAAAGATCCGAGCCCCGAGTCCCGAATCCCGAATCCCGAGTTACGGCCTGCTCTCGAGCCCCTCTTCGACAGCCTCGACGAGGCGGGCGAGGATGCCTGGCCGGACGCTGTCCAGCGACCCTTTGACCGTGAAGCCGGCGGCGTTCTTGTGACCTCCGCCGCCGAAGTCGCTGGCGACGCGGCGGACGTCCACGTCGTACTTGGAACGCATGCTCACGCGCATCTCGCCGTCGGGTCCCGCCTTGAAGAAGACCACCGCCTGGATTTCCCGCGCGGTGAGGGGCAGATTGATCAACCCTTCCGTGTCGTTGTTCGTGCACCCGCACGCGGCCAGCATCCCGTCGTCCATGTACAGCACGGCGACCCGCCCCTCATCGAGGAGCTCCATCGAGTCGAGGAGCGCGCCGATCAGCTTCAGCTTGCCGAAGCTGTTGCTGTCGAAGACCCGCCGCGCCATGATCGCCGGCACGACGCCCGCCTCGACGGTCTGACGACAGATGTCGAATGTCCGGGGCGTGATGTGCGAGTGATGGAACGACCCGGTGTCGGTCAGGATGGCGAGGTAGATGTGCGTGGCGATTTCGAGGCTCAACGGCACCCCGAGGGCCCGGATCAGGTCGAACACCATCTCACCGCACGCCGCCGCGGACTCGTCGTGCCAGTTCAGCGCGCCGTACAGCCGGTTGCCGGCATGATGGTCGATGTTGATGATGAACTGGTCGTCGAGCCCCGCCACGCCAGAGCGGCTCAGGTCGCTGCATTCCATGACGATCACCGCGTCGACGTCGGGAGTCACGCCGCGCGCGATCTCAATCCGCTCCATCCCTGGAAAATCCTGGTAATGGTCGGGAGCCGGATCCGCGTTGACGATCCGGACGTGCTTGCCGAGCCGGTCGAGCGCGAAGGCCATGGCGAGCTGCGACCCGATGGAATCGCCGTCCGGCCGGGCGTGCGAGGTGAGGAGAAACCGCTGCCGGCGCAGAATCTCGGTCGTGATCTGTCCGACGACGCCGTCCACCGGGACCTCGCGGGTCGCCTGTTCACTGCTCATGCGGGCCGGGGTCGTCGACATCGCCATTCTTTGTGCTGGGCGCGGGGACCGACGGCTCCGGGGATTCGGAGTTGAGTCCCTGCAGGATCCGCTCGATTCGATCGGTCTTCTCGATCGATTCGTCGAACATCCACGTGAGCTCCGGAACACGCTTGAGCTGCAGCCGGCGGCCGACGTGCCGTTTCAGGAACGGGGTCGCCCGCTGCAGCGCCCGGGCCGAGTCCTTTCGCGCCTTGTCGTCTCCGAGCGTCGTGTAGAACACCCGCGCCTGCTGCAGATCCGGCGAGACCTTGACCCGCGTGATCGTCAGGAAGCCGATGCCCGGGTCGTGGACTTCCCGCGCCAGCAGCTCCGCGAGCTCCGCGCGGATCTGATCGCCGACACGGGACGCTCTGGATCCTTGAGGCATGAGGGGGGCTTACGCTACGCGATCCACGACACAGGGGACCAGGCCGGGGGAGGTCACTCGTTGCACGTCGGACGTTGCTCGTGAGACAGCGCTACACCGGCGTGGCGACGCGTTCCACGGCAAATGCCTCGATCATGTCGCCAACCTTGATGTCGTGGTACTTCTCGAAGCCAATGCCGCACTCGAACCCCGCCTTCACTTCCGATACGTCGTCCTTGAAGCGGCGCAGCGAGCCGATCTTCCCTTCGTAAACGACCTGCCCGTCGCGCAGCAGGCGCGCCTGCGTCTCCCCGGCGCGGGTGATGCGGCCTTCGCGGACCATGCAGCCCGCGATGGTGCCGAACTTCGGCGTCTTGAAGATATCGCGCACCTCGGCCGTGCCGATCCGCACCTCGCGGAACGTCGGGTCGAGGAGCCCCGCCATCGCCTTCTTCATCTCGTCGGTGACGTTGTAGATGATCGAATGCAGCCGGACATCCACCTTTTCGCGATCCGCCACGTCGGCGGCGTTGCGATCCGGGCGCACGTTGAAGCCGATGACGATCGCGTTGGAGGCGGACGCCAGCAGCACGTCGGATTCGTTGATGGCGCCGACGCCGCTGTGGATGATCCGGATTTTCACCTTCTCGTCGGTCAGCTTCGTGAGCGTGTCGGCGAGCACCTCGGCCGATCCCTGGACGTCGGCCTTGATGATGATCGGCAATTCCTTCACGCCGCCTTCGGCGATCTGCGCCTGCAGCGACTCGAGCGTGAGCCGGCTGCCGCGGCCCGCATGCGCTTTTTCCTTCGCCTGCGACTGGCGGAAATACGCGATCTGCCGCGCCTTGGCGGCGTCGGTCAGCGCCTGGAAGGCATCCCCGGGCTGCGGCAACCCGCCGAGCCCGAGCACTTCCACCGGCGTCGCGGGTCCGGCCGCCTTCAGCTGCCGGCCGCGGTCGTCGATGAGCGCACGGACCTTGCCGACGATCGTCCCGGCAATCAACGTATCGCCGATGCGCAGCGTGCCGTCCTGCACGAGGATCGTGGCGACCGGTCCCCGTCCCTTGTCGAGCTTCGCCTCCAAAACGGTTCCCGAGGCGTTCCGCTTCGGATTCGCCTTCAGCTCGCCGAGCTCCGTCACGAGCAGGATCATCTCGAGCAGCAGCTCGAGGTTCTCCTTCTTCTTGGCCGAGACCTCCACCATGACGGTGGTCCCGCCCCACGCTTCCGGGGTGAGGCCCAGATCCGCGAGCTCTTTCTTGACGCGCTCCGGGTTGGCATTCGGCTTGTCGATCTTGTTGATCGCGACGAGGATCGGGACGCCCGCCGCCTTCGCGTGGTCGATCGCTTCCCGCGTCTGCGGCATGACGCCGTCGTCGGCCGCCACGACGAGGATGACGACGTCGGTCACGCGGGAGCCCCGCGCGCGCATCATCGTGAACGCTTCATGGCCGGGAGTGTCGAGGAACACGACGTTGCGGTCGTTGACGTTCACCGCATAGGCGCCGATGTGCTGCGTGATGCCGCCCGCTTCGCGCTCCGCCACCCGCGCGGAGCGAATCGCGTCGAGCAGCGTCGTCTTGCCGTGGTCGACGTGTCCCATCACCGTGACGACAGGCGCACGCGTGACGAGATCGGCCGGGTCGATATCCTCGGCCTCGACCTGCAGCATCTCCTCCTCGAAGGTCTGCATCTTCACGTCGGCGCCGAATTCGCGCGCAATCATCGCGGCGGTCTCGTCGTCCAGCGTGCTGTTGATGGTCACCATCATGCGGCGCTCCATCAGCTTCTTCATGACGTCTTTCGCCTTGACGTCGAGCTTCGTCGCCAGGTCGGCGACGGTCATCCCCTCGGCAAGCGTGATGGTGCGGGTCACCGGCGGCGGTGGAGCCTGCATCGGGGCGGGCGACTGGACACGGGGCCCCTGGTCGCGCCTGGAGCCCGGACGCTGACTGCCGGGCCGATGATGCATCGGGGGCCGGTAGGCGGGCATTCCGGGACGCGCCGGCATCGACGGCCGCACCGGCTGCGAGGGAAGTGGACGCGGTCCGCCCAGCGCCGAACCGGGACGAGGTGGCAAACCGCCGCCGGGGCGCGGCGGTGCAGGAC
>JALZOC010000384.1:2722-4062 GCA_030857365.1 Acidobacteriota bacterium | reverse complement strand
GCGCTCGGCCGGGACCGGTGCGATATCTCGAACCGCCACTCGACGCACGCGGCGCTCGAGGAGTTGCGTCCGTGGGCGGTCGTGAACGCCGCCGGGTACGTCCGCGTGGACGAGGCCGAGCGCGACGCGGATGCCTGCCTCCGGTTGAATACCGATGGCCCCGCCGCGCTGGCCGCGGCATGCGCGGAACGGGGTACGCGGTTCGTGACCTTCTCGTCGGACCTGGTGTTCGATGGGCAGCTCCGCCGCCCCTACGTCGAGACCGACCGGGCGGTGCCGCTGAACGTCTACGGCATCAGCAAGCTCGAGGCGGAATCGCGAATCCGCGACCTGTATCCGGAGGCCTTGATCATCCGCACGAGCGCCTTTTTCGGCCCGGAGGACGACTACAACTTTCTGACCGTCGCGCTTCGTGCGCTCGCCGAGGGCATACCCTTCCCTGCGGCGCACGACACCACGATCTCTCCCACGTATGTGCCGGACCTGGTGAACGCCGCGCTCGATCTGCTCGTCGACGGCGAACGTGGAGTGTGGCACCTGGCCAATCCGGGCGAGATCACCTGGGCTGGTTTCGCCCGCGCCGCCGCGCAGCAGGCGGGCCTCAATTCGTCCCTGGTGGTCGACACGCCGATGCACGGCTTCGACCTGCCCGCGCCGCGGCCCGCTTACAGCGCACTCGGGTCGATACGCGGAACACTGCTGCCGCCGCTCGACCATGCAATCGAGCGCTACGTTGCCGCGACGGAGCCGCGCCGTGCCGATGACGTCGCCCGCGTGAGCGTGAGTCCCTCGGTGCACTCGTGAGCGGCGTCCGGCCGTAGTGCAAGGTCGTCGCATACGGCAGAGCCGTGACGCGTTCCCGCAGGCCTTACGTTACGATTCGGGCGACGGAGTGCCTGTCGGGCAATGGGCCCCCGCCGTGGCCGATCGTGCGCGCGACCCGGCGAAGATGTTCGCCCCTTTGATGCCATGCGCAAAGCCGCCCGTGCTGGCGCGTTCGACCTTCCGAGAGCGGCCGGTGCGCTCGCGGCCGGCACGTTACTGCTCTTCAGCCTCTCCTGCGGTTCGTCGTCAGAAATCCTCACGACCCCCTCGCAGCCCCGCTGCGGGCTCGAGGCGCAGGCCGAGCAGCAGGTCTTCGCCCCGGACGGCGGGTCCGGGAGCATCCGCATCACCACCGCCCGCGAGTGTTCCTGGTCGGTGCGCACCGAGAGCGCGTGGGTGCGCCTCGCGACGCCGGCCGCGGGCCAGGGCGCCGGAGTGGTCCAGTTCACCGTAGCGGCCAACGCGGACCCCGCCTCACGCGCCGCCGCCGTGACCGTCGAGGATCGGCAACTGCA
>JALZOC010000384.1:0-2712 GCA_030857365.1 Acidobacteriota bacterium | reverse complement strand
ATCAGCCAGGAAGGCCGACGCTGCGACTTCCGCGTGTCTTCCACGAGCGAGACCGTGGACTTTCCGGGCGCGGAACGGACGATCGAAGTGACGACGGGCAGCACACAGTGCCGGTGGACCGCCGCGGCCGATGTGCCGTGGATCACGATCGTGGCGGGGCGCGAGGGCAGCGGAATTGGCGCGGTCACGTTTCGGATCGACGCCGTGTCCGGGCCGCCGCGCACGGGGACACTCACCGTCGCCGGGCACACGGTCTCCGTAGCACAGGGCACGGGATGTGGCACCTCAGTGGGAACGACGGCGTTCAGCCTGGGTGCGGCAGGCGGCACGAGAGACATCCCCGTCATTGCGCCGCCGGGGTGCGCATGGACGGCGCAGAGCCAGACGTCGTGGATCAGCATTACGACCGGCACGGGCGGGAATGGCCCCGGTACAGTCGGCTTCCGCGTGGACGCAACAGAGGGACCGGCACGCACGGGCACGCTGACGATTGGCAACCAGCGCATTACCGTGACGCAATCACCCGGTTGCACGTACCCCGTCGCACCCGCGCGGTACTCCGCGCCGGCGGCCGGCGGGCCGGCGGCGGTCACTGTCAACGCCGCTCCGGGTTGCGGGTGGGGCGCGTCCAGCGCGGTGGAATGGATCAGCGTCACAGCCGGGCAGTCAGGCAATGGCCCGGGGGAACTGCGATTCAACGTGGCGGCGAACTCCGGGCAGGAACGGACAGGCGCCCTCCGCATCGCGGATTCGCTCTTCACGATCACCCAGGCCTCCGGCTGCACGTTCAGTTTGAGTCGTTCCCGGCTGAATGCGGGCGCCGCCGCCGGCGCAGCAACCGTGGAAGTGGCAGGTGCGTCGGGGTGCGCCTGGTCGGCAGCGACGACGGCTCCCTGGATCACCATCACCGGGGGTGCCGCAGGGACGGGGAGCGGGCAGGTGCAATTCTCCTTCGCGGCAAACCACGGACCCGCGCGCGATGCGTCACTGTCGGTTGGAGGGCAGACCCTTTCGATCGCACAGGCGAGCGGGTGTACCTATGGTGTGGGGCCCGGATCGCAGGAGGTCGGCGGCGGCGGTGGCAGCAGTGCGGCGTCGGTGACCACGGGAGCTGGCTGCCCGTGGACGGCCTCGAGCGCCGTCAACTGGATCAGCATCATGCCCGCCTCGGGCGCCGGTCCCACGCAGGTGTCCTACACGGTGGGCGCCAACCAGGGGCCCCCCAGGAGCGGGACGCTCACGATCGCGGGTCAGGTCTTCACGATCAGGCAGGGCTCGCCGTGCACGTGGCTCTTCGCGCCTCCGTCCCATTCGTTCGGCGCGAGCGGAGGGGGCGGGAACGTGCTGGTGATTGTCAGTGGTGCGTGCACCTGGACCGCGTCGAGCGATATCGGGTGGATTACGATGACGGCCGGGGGCTCAGGAACGGGCAACGGCCTGGTCCAGTTCGTGGCCGCTCCCAATACGGGTCCGGCGCGAACCGGGTCGCTGACGATCGCCGGCGAGCGCTACGAAGTCATCCAGGCGGGACCATAGGGGGAACTCGGAACTCGGGATTCGGGACGCTGGTGTCAGACGGAAGGACTCCGGACCGGCATCAACCTGCGGACCTGCCCGAAGATCAGGTCCTCGACCGCCTCGGTGAACGGACCTGGGCGTCCGTAATAGATCATCGCGTCGGCCCCCTCGTAGCCCCCTTCCCGCAGGACCCGCAGGGAGGGCACGTACCCGAACACGTCGTTGCTGTAGCCCGCCGCCCAGATCCGCTGCGCGGGGTACTCGCGCACGAGGCGGCGCGCGTAGTCGACCACGACTTCCCCGCCGAGCGCGACAAGCGTGAGGTCGGCGCCCAATCGCCACACCTGCACCGGCTGGCGCTGGGCAGCCGGGAGCCGGCCATCCCGGCGAACCGTGGCCTGCATCAGCGCGGCGTGGCGACGCAGGAACACCTGATCGATCTCGAGCTGCTCCCGCCACCGCTCGCGCGCGGCGGGGTCCACGAATGGCAGCGCGACGGTACCGTACGCCGTCTGCAGCACGGGAATGACCGCCGCTGCGGCCGGCAGCGCGCGGTCGACCGCGTCGGCGAGCGCGGTGCCATGCGCCTCGACGATCTCCACCGTGCCACGCGGCTTCGGGTTGGCGTCCGCACCGCAGCCCATCACGAAGAGTGCGGTGGTACCCGAATGCCGGCTCTCGAGCACCGCCTGTGCGACTCCCGCGTAGTCTCCGTGGTACTGCACGAAGCCGTCCTGCAGCGTGGTGTTGTGGCAGGCATACCCGAACACCACCGCGAGTGCCGTTGCGTCCTCCGCATCCACCCGCAGCACCGGGACCGAATGATCCACCGGTCCCTCCGGCGTGAACCGGACGCGCCGGTTGGCGGCAAAACCCGCCTGACCGGCTGCATGGAACAGACGCGCGGGGCGAAGCCGCCCGAGCGCCTGCCCTATCACACCGTTCAGCTGCTCTTCCAGCCGTTCCGTGTAAGCGCGGATCCCCATCCACTGTTCGGGTGCGAGATCGTACGCCACCGACAATTGCTCGTCGACCACGGGACCGCAGTGCGTGTGGCTCGCATTGAAGAGCAGATTCTGCCGCGGAATGCGGTGGCGCCGCCGCACCTGTGCCGCGACGCGGTCCGTGAGGCGCGCGGTGAGGCCGAGCAGATCGACGGTGACCAGAACGGCGGCGCGCTCGCGTCCCGACTGC
>JALZOC010000383.1 GCA_030857365.1 Acidobacteriota bacterium | reverse complement strand
GATCCGCGGGCCACGCTGCTGACGCTCGTGCAGGTCAACCGGGCGCTGTTGTTCCTGGCGATGCTCACGGTGATGCTCGTCGCGCGCCGCACGCCGTGGCATCGGGCCTACACCTCTCTCGCGCTCGGGACAGGGATCGGCTTCTTCCTGCGGATCGTGACGAGCCTGGCGATCATGCGCGGCCAGTATCAAACCGGCACGCTGTACGACATGGCCTGGATTGCGCCGTTTCTCTGCTATGCGGGTGCGGCGCTTCTCGCCCCCGATTCGCCGAAGACATCTGGAACCGTCGAGCTCCCGTCCCGCGCGATCCATCCCGCCGTCGTGGCGTTGCCGGTCTTCCTCATTCCCCTGGTGGGCTACAGCGCCCTGTACCTCCAGCCTCTTGGCGGTACGGGTGACTCATTTCGCGCGCTGCTCACCGGTCTGGTGACGGTGGCTGGCCTCGGGCTCGTGACGCTCCGGCTCGCGGCCCAGGGGGGAGAGCTGCAGCGCGTGGACGCGCGCATGCGCCTTCTTGCCGCCGCGACCGAACAGGCCGGCGATCTCATTCTGATCACGCGGGCCGACGGCGGCGTCGAGCTCGCGAACGACGCGTTCGTGCGGGCACTGGGGTATTCCCGGCAGGAGCTCTCACGTCTCGGGTTCGCCGACCTGGTCGAGCAGGGATTCGGATCGCTTGGGACGCACATCACTGCGGAAATACGGGAGCGGGGGATCTGGCGAGGCACGCTGGCGCGCCATCGCCGCGACGGTTCGACGTTCCCGGCGGCCTGCACCGTCGTGGCTCTCAGGGATGCCGCCGGGAAGATCACCCACTTCGTGGGCACCGAGCGCGACATTTCCCAGGAGCTGAAGCTGCGCGATCAGCTCGTGCACAGTGAGCGGTTGTCGGCCATCGGAGAGCTCGTGGCCGGTGTGGCCCACGAGATCAACAATCCGCTGCAGACCATCATCGGATCGGTGGAGCTTCTCCTCGACAGCGGCCCGGACCAGGGCTCCCGCGCGGATCTCGAAGTCGTGCGGCGCGAGGCGGCGCGCGCAGGGCAGATCGTCCGCAACCTCCTGTCCTTCGTGCGCCGCAGCGCTCCAAACCGCACGAGCACCGACCTGAACGACATCGTCCGCTCGGTGGTCGAGCTCCGGGGATACCATCTCCAGCAGCACAACGTCACGCTGAAGATCGAGCTCCAGGCGGCTCCTGCGCACGTGCTCGTGAATCGCGAGGAGATTCAGCAGATCATCCTCAACCTCATTCTGAACGCCGAGCAGGCGATGCTGGCTGCCGGGCGGGGGAGTACCATCACGATCCGGACTCTGTCGGAAGCCGGCGATCACATCGTGGAAGTCACAGATGACGGGCCGGGTGTAAGCGCGGAGATGCGCGGGCGCATCTTCGAACCCTTCTTCACCACCAAGGAGGTGGGCAAGGGCACGGGGCTCGGCCTCTCCATCTCACACGGCATCGCATCGGCGCACGGAGGGGCGCTCGCGCTCTGCGCGGAAGGCCCTGGCGCCTGTTTCCGTCTCGCGCTGCCGGCGCACGCCGTCGCGGCCCCGCCTGCCCGGGCTGCTTCGCCTCGGGCACGCCTCCGCCGGGTCATGGTCGTGGACGACGAGGCGCCCATCCGGAAGCTGGTGGCGCGCTTGCTCACGCGCCAGGGCTTCGAAGTGCTGGAGGCCGATACCGCGCACGCCGCGTTGGAGATCGCGGACGCCACGCCCGTGTCGCTGGTCCTCTGCGACGTCCGGCTGCCGGGCATGAGCGGGATGGACCTTTACCGGGCGCTGTCGGCGCGCCATCCGGAGCTCGAGCACGCCATCGTGTTCATCACCGGCGACCGCGCGGCCGTGGATATCGATGATGCCCTGAAACACGTGCCGGTGCTCGCCAAGCCGTTCAGCGCGGCCGATCTGCAAGCGGTGCTCACCGCCGCGGGGCTCGACGCCGTCGTCACGTAGCTCGAGAGCGTCGTCGGCGTCCTCGGGCGAGCGGCATCCGCGGATGCCCTGCTGAGCGAGCTTCGCGGGGATTCCGACAAGGCGTGAGCACGGCGGTCGACACCCGCGTGCTGCTCGATCTGTTCACGTCGGATCCGGCGTTTCTGGACCATTCGCGGGAACAGGTACGCCGGTGCCTCTCGGAAGGCGCCCTGGTGGCGTGCGAGGTGGTGTGGGCAGAAGTCGGGGCGGTGCGACGCGGCGGACCTCGCACCCGTGTCGTCGCGGACTTCGTGATTGGTGCGCACGCGCTGACGCAGGCCGATCGCCTGCTGACGCGCGATCGCGGTTTCTACCGCACGTATTTCAAGCGCCTGAAGCTGGTCGCGTAATCAACCGGCTATCTCTTCTTCGCCGCGATATCCTCCTTCAGCATCGGGTTGACCTTGAACCCGGTCTTTTCGGCGCTCTTCACCGCCTTTTCGGCCTCCTCGAAGCGTTCCGTCTGCAGGTACACGACTGCCAGATTGCTGTAGGCCTCGCCGGTCTTCGGATCCGCCGCGATGGTGGCCTTGTATTCGCGCTCGGCATCAAGCAGGCGCCCGGCTCTGAAGAAGGCGCTGCCGAGGGCCAATGAGACAAACGCCGGCACCGGAGTGCTCATGACGCTGAAGTTGGCGCCCCGTTGCATCGTCTGTTGCAGTTGGTTCCTGCGTTCCTGGAGGCCGCGGAGCACCTGAGCGGACTGCATCGTCTGCGGTCCCTGCTGGTATGAGCGGATCACGTCGTCCAGTTCCACCATCTGGTCGCTTCGATAGCGCTGTGCCTCGTGCTGATTGGTGAACTGCCGTCCCGTCTCGGCAATGTAAAGATCGCGGCACTTCCCGTAAGCAGAGATCGCGTTCACAAATTTTTTCTGCGGCATCAGGGCCCTACCGAGCCCGTAGTACGCCATTTCGAATCCGGGATCTATCTCGATGGCTCGGTCGAAGGCTTGCGCCGCCTCAGGCCATGCCTCGGCACGCATGTGTTCCAGTGCGGTGCGGTAATGAGGCATAGCCCGAGCGCGCACAGTTCCTGCCTGTGACTGGAGTGCGGCTGATGCTCCCGCCGCGCCCCACAGTAATGCTCCGGCGATCGTCGCCGTGAAGACTCGCGTCATCGTGGTTCCTCCATAAAAAAACCCCGTGGGCCTGAGCCCACGGGGTGAAAAGATACCCTGATGGGGCCGCGTTTAGAAGCTGAACCTCACTCCAAACCGCGCCTGGAGCGGTGCCTGAAAGGCATTCGCCATCAGGAACCGCGGATCCCTGATCACGTTCTGCGACGTGATCAGCGACTCGAGCGTTTGACGACCGGCATAGAACAAGTCTTCGTCAGGAATGACACCGTTTGTCTTGTGATACGTCGAGTACTTGGACGTGGCGGTGTCCTGGCTGAACAAGTTCAGAACGTTCAGACTGAGCTGCACCTCTCGCGTCCCGCCGATGCGGAACGAGTGCTGCACCAGCATGTCGGTCTGCGAAAACGTCGGTGTCCGTCCGTCACTCCCGCGACCCAGGTAGTTGACGGGCAGATTGTTCGGCGGATAGATGCCGATCTCGCGCGAGACAGGCAGGCCGCTCGAGGCGAACTGGTTCACACCGAAGCTCGTCCCGAAGTTGAACTGATAGATGAACTGTGTCTTGAACTGGTGCGGACGGTCCGTGGCGAGCGGTCCGAGGGCCGCGTTGCCGCCGTCCTGGAACATCATCAGCGGGTAGTCCCACAGCCGTCCAACGTTCGGGCTGGTCCGGCCGTTCTCATCCGACTGCGACAGCCCGGAGTAGTTCCCATACAGCCGGCTCCAGAGGTAGCTGCTGCGCAGGTACCAGTTGTTCGCAAACCGCTTTTCCGCCGCAAACTCGACGCTGTCGTAGTCACGGACGGGTTTCGGATTGGCCTTGCCTGGGAACGCGATCGACGCGAGGCTCTCACCGGGGTTGGCGATGATATAGATCTCCGTGCCTGACGCGTCGAGTGCCCCCGTGTCCTCGATGGCGCGGTCAACCTGCTTATGCACGTAGCGTGCGCTTACGGCGAGCACGCTGCCTAGCTGGTGCTCCACACCGAAGGTGGCCTCCTGCTGCCTCATCGGCTT
>JALZOC010000382.1 GCA_030857365.1 Acidobacteriota bacterium | reverse complement strand
CGTGTGGCCTTCGAAAAACCCGACGAAACGGTCGAAGCCTTGGGCCTGGGGTGTGTGGGGATAGTGCGCGCCCAGGTGCCACTTGCCCGTCAGCGCCGTGGCATAGCCGCGCGCGCAACACCTCGGCCAGCGTGACCTCGCTGGCCCGCATGGTCTCGAGTCCGCCCGTGACCGACGAGACGCCCGTGCGCAGGTGGTATCGCCGGTCAGCAGGCTGGCGCGCGTCGGCGCACAGACCGGCGAGACGAAGAAGCGATCGAACCTGGCCGATTCCCGCGCGAACCGGTCGAGCACCGGAGTGTCGATCCGCTCGTTGCCGTGGAGCCGCAGATCGCCCCAGCCCATGTCGTCCGCGACAATCAGCAGGACGTTTGGCGGCCGGGGGGCGGCCGCTCTGATGCTCCCGACGGCGCCGCCCGTCGCCCAGAGCGTGATGACGAGCGAGAGCGCCAGACCGACGCTCATCCGAACGCTTCTCGACATTCTGTCCTCGAGGTATAACATCCCGGGACATCGGCGTCCCGCAGAGAGCAACGTGACACCTGAATTTGTCTCACAAACAGGAGAACAAAGACATCGTTTATCATGGGCTCCCGGTCCACGCGACGAGAGATGCGGCGCTCCACCGGACGCGCTCAGGCGATGGATGTCCACCGCCGTCCGTGCGGCGGGCGGGCTCTGGAGGAAAAACACGATGAGGGCTGTGAGTTTCTTGCTGATGGCGGTTGTTACCGTCGCCGTGTCGGCATCCCAGGCGCCCGAGGCGGCCAAGCTGAACGTCCTGTTCATCGTGGCCGACGATCTCAACACCGATCTGGGAAGTTACGGCGCCCCGGTGAAGACGCCGAACCTCGATCGCCTCGCCGGGCGCGGCATACGGTTCGACCGGGCGTATTCCCAGTACCCGCTGTGCAGCCCGAGCCGTGCCTCGTTCCTGACGGGCCGGCGACCCGACGCGACAGGCGTGCTCACCAATCCCAGCAGACAGAAGCCGATGTCGCCGCACTTCCGCGACCGCATTCCGGGCACCGTGACCCTGCCACAACTGTTCAAGGAGCAGGGCTGGTTTGCCGCGCGGATTGGCAAGCTCTATCACTACGGCGTTCCGCTCGACATCGGGACGAGCAGCCTCGATGACTACAAGTCCTGGGATCTGGCGATCAACCCTCGAGGCCGCGATCGCGACGGGCTCGATCGCGTATTCAGCCTGGTTCCTGGCCAGTACGGCGCCACGCTGAGCTGGCTCGCCGACGAGGGATCCGATGCGGAGCAGACCGACGGCATCGGCGCGGCCGAGGCCGTGCGTCTGCTCGAACGCTTCGGAAAAAGCGGCCGTCCGTTTTTTCTCGCGGTGGGCTTCTACCGGCCGCACACGCCGTATGTGGCGCCCAGGAAGTACTTCGATCTCTACCCGCTCGACGCCATCAAACTTCCGGCGCTGAGCGCCGACGACAAGGCGCGCAGGCCCGAGGCGGCTTACGCGAGCTCGAAGAAGGAACAGGACACCATGTCGGACGCCCAACGACGCGAGGCGATCCAGGCCTATTACGCGTCGACCAGCTTCATGGACGCCCAGGCCGGCGTCGTTCTCGACGCGCTGGAGCGTCTGGGCTTGAGCAAGAACACCGTGGTCGTGTTCACGACGGATCACGGGTATCACCTCGCCGACCACGAGCTCTGGCAGAAGATGAGCCTCTTCGAGCGCAGCACGCGCGTCCCGCTCATCATTGCCGCGCCCGGCGCGAAGGCCAACGGACGCCTGGCCCGGGGCGTCGTCGAGCTCGTGGATCTCTATCCGACGCTCGCAGAACTGGCCGGGTTGAAAGCCCCCGATTACGTGGACGGCGTGAGCCTGGGGCCGATGCTGGACGCTCCGGAGCGCAGCGTCAAGGAGGCGGCTTTCTCCCAGGCGCGCGACGGCTACGCGGTGCGAACGGCGCGCTGGCGATACATCGAGTGGGCGGAAGGCGCGAAGGGTGCGCAACTTTACGACATGGACAGCGATCCCGGGGAAACCAGCAACCTCGCCCAGGATGCCCGGCACGCCGCCACGGTGGCGGAGCTGAAGGGGCTGCTGCAAAAGTACCGCCGGCCACGGGTGGAGGCCCGGTAGGCCGGTGCGGTAGCGGCCGCGGGGCAGTCACCGGTAGCGAGCAATTATCGCGGCGGCTTTGCGATTTCAAGCGCGGGCACGCGTCGAAGCAACTCTTTCAGCAGCCGGACGGTGTCCGCATGCTGCGCGGCGGACGCGAGATTCCGGTACTCATGCGGGTCGCTGTCGTGGTCGTAGAGCTCGGTGCCCAGTCGCCCTTCGTCCCATTCGGTATAGCGCCAGCGCTCGGTTCGCACGGTCCGCCCGAGAATCTGCGGTCCTCCACCAGGCGGCTGGCGCGTCTGCTCGGTCACGGCCGGCTTGTCCCACGCCGCATCCGCGCGATTCAGGAGTGCCACCAGGCTGCGGCCTTCCACGCCCTTCGACGCGGGAAGACCGGCCAGCTCCACCACCGTCGGATACAGGTCGAGCGCCTCGACGACGCGGGGGGACTTTGAACCGCGTGGCCGTCCTGGCGCGGCAATGACGAGCGGAAAGCGCGCGCCCTCCTCGAACAGGCTGTTCTTCTCCCACATCCCGCCGTGCTCGCCGAGATGGTATCCGTGATCCCCCATGAAGATGATGATGGTGCGATCGGTGATTCCCAGTCGATCCAGCGCACTTACGGCCTTCCCGACCTGGGCGTCCATGTACGAAGTACTCGCCGCGTAGGCGGCAATGGCCTGCCGGCGGTCGGCCGGACGAAAGCTGTCCGCAGCCTGTGTCGTGAGCGCGACGGGAGGAATGTCGGCGGTATCGTCGGGCGGTTCGTCCGGCAGGACGATCTGGTCCGGCGGATACATGTCGAAGTACTGCCTGGGCGCTTCCCACGGAAGGTGCGGCCGGCGGAAGCCCACAGCTAGAAAAAAGGGCCGATCGTCCTTCGCGGCGCGCTGCAGCCAGTCGACGGCGCGGTCAGCGATATACCCATCGCCAAGGCCGTTATCGGGAAGGTCCAGTGGCGCCCACTCCAGCGGCTCGTGCCGCGGAAGCCTGAACACGCGTCGTTCGCCCACAACCTTCGACGCCAGTGCCTGCTGATCAGGAATCCGTTCGTTCATCGTTTCATCCCAGGACAACGGATCATCCAGGTTGATCGCGAAATTCTTGGTGATGTGAAAGATCTTGCCGACGCGGGCCGTGAAGTACCCGTGTTGCCGGAAATACTGGGGCAGGAACACGCCGTCCGGCATGGCCTGCCGGGCCGAAATGTTGTTATTGGCGATTCCGGTGCTGGCCGGGCGCCGGCCACTCAGCAGGGACGAGCGCGACGGATTGCACAAGGAGTACTGCACGTAGGCGCGGTCAAACTGCACACCCCGCCGCGCGAGCGCGTCGATGTTGGGGGACCGGACCGCGTAGCCGTACGTGCCGAGGCGGGTGTTCAGATCGTCCGCCACGATCAGCACGATGTTGGGCCGTCCTTGGGTCTGTCCCGTCGTCGACGTGGTCACGGGAGAGGCCCCCAGAGCGAGCCACGCCACGCCGGCGGCTGACAGCAGCCGCAGTCCACCGTCTTGCACTCGCATCATGTGTTCCTTCCGCGGGGCGGTCGGGGCATCATCTCGATCATCGCAGCGTCGGCTTGTCCCGGAAGACATCGCCGGTCTGCTTCATCCACGCTCCGAGCCTGGTTCGCAACTCGCGTTCGCTCCGAGCGAGCGCCGCGTCGCCGGCGAGATTGCGCGTCTCGTGCGGATCACCACGCAGATCGTACAGCTCGTCCTTCTTGTCCGAACGCTCCCAGAGGATCAGTTTGTGCGTGGGAGTGCGGATGAGCCGGTACGCGTACTCCCCGAACTGCGCGCTCTGGTTATCGGCGAACTCGGAAATCGCGAAATCAAGCCCATGTCGCCGGCGCTGCAGCGCCGGCGTGAGATCGCGGCCCGGCCACTCCGCGGGCGGCGTGACGCCGGCCCAGCGCAGGAACGTGGGCGGAAGATCGAGGCTCGAAGCGGCCGCGTCAGTCCGGCCACTCAGCCTGGCGAGCCC
>JALZOC010000381.1:3099-4088 GCA_030857365.1 Acidobacteriota bacterium | reverse complement strand
GCCCAGTACCAACCCCACCGGAGGGTGATCCAGGGGACTACCAGCGGCGTCAGCAACGCGCCGATGTTCGTTCCCGAGTTGAACAAGCCGGTCGCGAATGCGCGCTCGCGCTTCGGGAACCACTCGGCCACCACTTTGATGGCCGCCGGGAAGTTCCCTGCCTCTCCGAGTCCGAGCGCCAGCCGCGCCACGATGAACCCTGCGACCGACGCCGAGTACGTCAGGCCCACGACCGCGAGGAGGGTGGCCGCGGCAGGTCCAAACACGGCGGCTTCCGCGTGCGCCATGGCCGCCACGCTCCAGATCACGATCGCGATCGCGAACCCCGTCCTCGCGCCCAGGCGATCGATCAAGCGTCCGGCAACGAGCAAACCGATCCCATATGCCAGCTGGAAGGCGAAGACGATGTCGCTGTAGTCGATTTCCGACCACCCGAACTCCGCCTGCAAGGTGGGCTTGAGGATGCCGATGACCTGCCGGTCGACGTAGTTGATGGTGGCGGCGAAGAACAGGAGACCGCAGATCACCCAGCGGAATCGGCCAACCGGCGCGGCGGGGGAGGCGACGGGAGGCACGCTGCGCATCGCTGTCAGATTGTGGGGTTGCGCCGGTGAATCGCAAACTCCCGGTGGCCGAGCCGTTCGGCCGCCGTTTCCTTCCCGGAGGCGACGGCGAGGACCTCGTCGAACAGGCGCTGCGCCGCAGAGTCCAGCGTTTCAGATTCGCTCATGACGCCGCTGACGTCCATGTCGAGGTTGTCGGCCATCTGTCTCGCGGTGCGCGCGTTGCCCGTGATCTTGATGACGGGTGCGACGGGATTGCCCGTCGGCGTGCCGAGCCCCGTCGTGAAGACCACCACCTGCGCGCCGCCTGCGACCATGCCCGTCACCGATTCGACGTCGAGGCCGGGCGTGTCCATGACGGTGAGCCCCTTGCGCCGGATCGGCGCCGCGTACGCGACGACATCTTCGAGCCCCGCGCGCTCGCCC
>JALZOC010000381.1:981-3089 GCA_030857365.1 Acidobacteriota bacterium | reverse complement strand
TTGTGTGTTGCGCCGAGCGATTTCTCCTCGATCGTCGTGAGGCCGCCCCTGATGTTGCCGGGCGATGGCTGCGTGCCGCGGATGTCGAGGCCCAGCGCCCGCGCCTCGGCTTCGACTCGCGTGATGATCCGAATGAGCTGCGTGGCGGTATCGGGACGTGTGGCGCGCGCGGCGAGCAGGTGTTCCGCGCCCATGATCTCGGCGATCTCTCCGAGGACGGCGCTGCCGCCCAGGTCGACGAGCCGATCGGTGACGCGTCCGAGGGCCGGATTCGAGGCGAGCCCGGAGGTGTAGTCGGAGCCGCCGCATTTCAGGGAGAGCACGAGCTCCGACACGTCACACCACTCGCGGGCCTGCCCGGCAAGCGCGTGGCCGAACGCCTGCGCGATGGCCGCCCCCCTCGCCGTGGCCCGGACGGTGCCCCCTTCCGACTGGATGGCGACGATGTCGACCGGCTTGCCGTGCTGGCGCGCGGCGTCGGCGAGGGTCTGGGCGATGACCTGCTCGCATCCGAGCGCGAGGACCACGACGGCGCCGACGTTCGGATGACCGCAGTACGCCGCCAGCGTCTCGTGAGTGAGATGCATGTCCGGCCCGAGCTGGCCGCAGCCGGCGAGGTGCGGCAGCGCGGCGCCGTGCGGCGGCGCGGCCGCCGCCACCCGCTCCGCGACGAGCGAGGAGCAGATGACCGTGGGGACCACGAGCACGTGGTTGCGCGTGCCGACCCGGCCATCAGGGCGCCGGTAGCCGTAGAAACCTGGTCGATCGTTCATCAGTGCGGCCGTGGGGACTGAAGCGCATCCGGGGGCTCCGCCGGGCGCGGCTGCCGTTCACTGTCCGGCGCCTCGATCTGCAGGTCTCCCCTGCCCCGGCTGCTCGCGACGTTGTGCGTATGCACGTGGGCGCCCGCCGGAATGTCGGCGATCGCGGTGCCGATGGGGCTGCCGTACTTGAGCACGGGGGCCCCGGCGGCGATGGGGCGGAGCGCAATCTTGTGGCCGGCGGCGATCGGCTCGATCGCGACGAGGGTCGTGTTCTCGACCTCGATCCGGCGCCCTGGCTCGAGCCGTTCGAGCGCCGTCGCGACATTGTCGCGCACGCTGATGATCAGCACAGCCCTCATTGATTGACGCCGCTCGCGAGGAAGCCCCCATCGACCGCGAGCACCTGGCCCGTGACGAACGAGGCGGCATCCGACGCCAGGTACACGGCGGCGCCGACGAGCTCTTCGAGCTTGCCGAACCGCCGCATCGGCGTCCGTACCAGGAACTCCTTCCCCCGTGGGGTCTCCAGGAGCGCGGCGTTCAAATCGGTTCTGAACACCCCGGGGGCGATGGCGTTCACCGTGACGCCGTGGGGCGCCCACTCCACCGCGAGCGCGCGCGTCAGTCCCGCGACTGCCGACTTGCTCGCGACGTAGGCGGCAACCTCGTAGAGCCCGACGAACGACGACAGGGAGGCGATGGTGATGATGCGCCCGTGCCCGCGCGCCACCATGTCGCGGCCGAACACCTGGCAGCTGCGAAGTGTTCCGGTCAGGTTCGTTTCGAGGATGTGCGCCCAGTCCGATTCCTTCATCTCCAGCGTGGGGACGCGCTTGGTCGTGCCGGCGACGCAGAGCAGGATGTCGACCTTGCCGAACTCGGCCACGCACGCGCCCCGCAGTCGCTCGAGCGAGGCGACGTCGCTCACGTCCGAGGCCGCGCGAATCGTGCGGCGGCCGCGGGCCTCGATCTCACGCGCGACTTCCTCGACGAGCGGCTCGCGCCGGCCCGTCGCGACGACGTCCGCGCCGGCGTCGGCCAGCCCGAGGGCAAGTGCCCGGCCGATGCCGCTCGTGCCGCCGACGACAAGCGCAAGGCGACCCGCCAGATTGAAGATTGCCGGATTGTGGGCGCCGTGGGCTTCGTCGCGGGTGTGCATATGAATGCCGACATCATACGCCACCGCGCGCCCGGTTCCCTTTGCGCACTGGTTCGGTGACGCGGTAATCTACGCGCGCAGGCGGGGCCGGGGTCGGGTCGCGCGACGGGGGGCCGGATGAGTGAGAAGCGGCGCGGGGTCGTGGAAGAGGTCGAAAGGGCGGGTGTCGTCGCCATCATCCGCAT
>JALZOC010000381.1:0-971 GCA_030857365.1 Acidobacteriota bacterium | reverse complement strand
GGTGCGGGCCGTGTTCGACGCCATCGGCGAGGGCGGCGTGCGCGTCATCGAACTGACGATGTCGGTGCCGGGAGCAATCGAGCTGATCCGCCAGCTCGCGTCACGGCTGCCCGACGGGTTCGTGCTCGGTGCGGGAACCGTCCTCGACGGCGACACCGCACGGCGGGTGATCGAGGCCGGCGCGCGGTTCGTGGTCAGCCCGGTCTTCCGGCGCGAGGTGATTACCGCCTGCCACGAACGCGACGCGGCCGTCATGCCGGGCTGTTTCACCCCGACCGAGATCCTCGAGGCGTGGGACGCGGGGGCCGATGTGGTGAAAGTCTTCCCCGCCACGGCGCTCGGGCCGACGTTCCTGAAGGATGTGCGCGGTCCGCTCCCGCAGGTCAAACTGATGCCCACGGGCGGTGTGACGCTCGACAACGCCGGCGACTGGATTCGCGCCGGCGCGGTGGCGGTCGGCGTCGGCACGGCGCTCCTCGACACCGCTGCGATCGCGGCGGGCCAGTACGGAGTCCTGCGCGCGAACGCCGCGCGGATCGTCGCGAGCGTCCGCGGCGCACGAGAGGCAGCCTGATGACGAAGGTGGTCACGTTCGGCGAGATCATGCTCCGGCTGAGTCCGCCCGGGTTCGAGCGCTTCCTGCAGACGCCACAGTTCGTCGCGACCTTCGGCGGGGGTGAGGCGAACGTGGCCGTGAGCCTGGCGCACTTCGGTCTGGAGAGTACGTACGTCACGACGCTGCCTAAAAATCCGCTTGGCGATGCTGCCGTGCGGGCCCTCCGCGCCGAAGGGGTCCGCACCGACCGTATCGTCCGAAGCGGGGCGCGACTCGGCGTGTATTTCACCGAGGCCGGCGCCAGCCAGCGCGCGTCCACGGTCCTGTACGACCGCGCGGGCTCGGCCATCAGCGACATGCCGCCGGAGGCGGTCGATTGGGACACCCTGTTTACAGGCGCGGGGTGGTTCCACGT
>JALZOC010000034.1 GCA_030857365.1 Acidobacteriota bacterium | reverse complement strand
GCGGGCTCGCGCGTTTCACCGCGGCCGCCCCAGGAACCTCAGGAGCTCGCTGTCCGTCCCCAGGATGAACGTTGTCTTCGCATCCATCGTCTGCTCGTAGGTTTCGAGTGATTTGGTGAACGCGTAGAAATCGGCGTCGCGGCCGTGGGCCTCGGCATAGATCTCCGTCGCCTGCGCGTCCGCCTTGCCGCGGAGCTCCTCGGCCGTCCGATAGGCTTCCGACTGGATTCGCTTCAGCTCCCGCTCCCGTTCCCCGCGGATGCGTGCGGCTTCTCCCTCGCCCTCGGACCGGAACAGCTCCGCCACGCGGTTGCGTTCCGCAATCATTCTGGCGAACACGTCTTTTTGCACCTGCTCGACGTAGTTGATCCGGTTCAGGCGGAGATCGAGCAGCTCGATGCCGAGATCCGCCATGCGCGCCGAGGCGCGCTCGAGAATTTCCCGTTCGATCGCCGCGCGCCCCTTCTGGATCTGCTCGAGGATGGCGTTCTCTTCGTCCGATTCGATCGCGACCTCCGCGCGCGTCCGGTTCGTATTCCGCACGAGCTCGATGAGGTCGTACCGTGCCACGGAGTTGCGCGTTTCGCCGTCGAGGATGTCGTCGAGGCGCGACTGCGCGCCGCGTTCGTCGCGCAGCCGCTGGAAGAACTTGAGCGGATCGACGATCCGCCACCGCGCATATGTGTCGACCCAGATGAACCGCTTGTCCTTCGTCGGCACCTGGTTGGGGCTGCCGTCCCACTCGAGGAAGCGCTTGTCGAACGAGTTCGCCCGCTGGATGAACGGAATCTTGAGGTGCAGGCCCGGGCTGGTGACGGGCGCGCCCACGGGGTTGCCGAACTGGGTGAGGATGACCTGCGAGGTCTCGCTGACCTCGTAGTAGGCGCTGTTGAACAGCACAAGAGCCGCAAACGCGATGGCGAGCGCGCCGATCCGGCGCGGATTCACAGTCCACCCCCGGCCTTGGTGGGCTCGCCCATGATGTTCTGCAGCGGCAGCAGCGGCAGAATGCCCTTCACATCCTTGTCGAGGAACACCTTGCCGCCGAGATTCGGCAGCACACGCCCCATGGTCTCGAGGTACATCCGGCGCCGCGTGACGTCGGGCGCCTTGCGGTACGACTCGTACACGGACTTGAAGCGCGCGCTGTCGCCCTGCGATCGGTTCACGCGATCGAGCGCATACCCCTGGGCCTGCAGGATCGTCTGCTCCGCCTCTCCCTTCGCCCGCGGCACAACCTTGTTGTATTCGGCGCGGGCTTCGTTGATCAGGCGGTCGCGCTGCTGCTGGGCCTGGTTCACCGCGTCCCAGGACGGCTTGACCGGGTTCGGTGGATTCACATCCTGGAGCACGACCTGGTCGAGCGTGATCCCAAGCTCGTACTGCTTCGCCATGGTCTGGAGCTCCGCCTCGACACTCGACTCTATCTCCTGCCGGCCGACCGTCAGCACCTCGGTCACGGTTCGATCGCCGACGACCTGGCGCATGACGGCCTCGTTCATCGCGCGGAACGTGGCCTCGGGGTTCCGGACCTTGAACAGGAACTGGTAGGGGTCGGACACGCGATACTGGACGATCCACTCCACGATCGCGACGTTGAGATCCCCGGTCAGCATCATCGACTCGTCGTTGTAATTGTCCTGGGAGTATTCGGTGCGCACGCCCGCTTCGACGGTCCGGAATCCGAACTCCTGCTTCAGCTGCCGCTGCACGGGGACCTTGATGACCTGCTCCGCAAACGGCGCCTTCATGTGCAGCCCGGGCTCGGCGGTGCGGACATAGCGGCCGAACCGCAGGACGACGCCGACGGCCTCCGGCTGCACCTGGTAAAAGGTGGTGGCGAGGAGCACGAGTGCGATCGCGAGGGCAATCCCCGCCCGCAGCAGAGGGCCGGAAGGCCGGGACATCCGCGGCATCCTGGGCCCGTGCGTTGCCCATCGGCTCACATCGAAAATATCGTCGTCCCTCATCGTTCTCCTTGTTCCGGCTACCAGCTACCAGCGCACCGCCATCGCTCGCGCATCGCCTTCGCCTGCGGGCGGCGGGCCGCGTTCGAACTTCCGCGTTCGAACTTCAGACTTTTCTTTCCGTCACGTTACCAGAGCTTGAACGATGCGAGGTCAACATTCGGGACCAGCGTCGCGGCCGAAATCAGCGCGGAGAGGTCCAGCGCCGGCGGTGCTTCGACGTGCAGCGTCCGCCTCGTCACCGGGTGCGTGAGTGCGATGCGCCAGGCGTGCAGCGCCTGCCGCGTGAAGGCCTCGACAGTCGAGGCCAGCGGGACGTCGGCGATGTCCCTCCAGCGCGGCCCGCTATACACAGGGTCGCCCACGATAGGCCACCCGCTGGCGGCGAGGTGCACGCGGATCTGGTGGGTGCGTCCGGTGATCAGGCGGCACCGCAACAGCGACAGGCCAACGGGCGGCGCCGCGGCCCGCGCGAGCCGCTCGAAGGCGGTGACGCTCGGCGCGCCGAGCGTGCTCGACGCGATCACCCGCCGCCGGTCGGCGGGATCCCGTCGCAGCGCGAGACGGATGGCACCGCGCACCGGATTCACCCGTCCGTAGACCACGGCCAGGTAGTCCTTGTGCGTGCGCTCCGCAGCCCACCCGCGCTGCAGGACGGCATGGATGGCGGCGGACTTTGCCACCACGAGCAGACCCGAGGTGAGCTTGTCGAGGCGGCCGACGATGGACGGGCGTTCCGCCGACGGCCACCCCCGCGCGTGCCAGAGGAGCGCATTCATCATCGTCCCCGCCAGGTGCCGGTGCGTCGGATGCACCACGACCCCGGCGGGCTTGTCGACGACGAGGAGGTGTTCGTCCTCATAGAGGACGCAGAGCGGCACCTGCTCAGCGGCCATTGGCGGCCGAGGTATCGAAGGGGGAAGGTTGATGGTGACGATGTCGCCGGCCGAGGCCCGCGCCGCGGCTCGGCGAACGACGCGGCCGTTGATCGCGACGCGTCCGTCGTCAATCCATGCCTGGACGCGCGTGCGGCTGGCGTGGCTCACATCGGTCAGATGACGCCGGAGCACGTGGTCGAGGCGGCGGCCGGCGTCCCCGCGGTCGGCCGTCAGCATCCGTGCGGCAAGGGGCGCTTCCACCGATACAGCTTACTCTCAGGGTTCTGCGACGACGGCGAACAGAACTCTGCAGAACGCCGCAGAACCTTGTAGAACCCCGCAGAACCTTGTAGAACGTGTAAACCCGATAAATGGAGGTCCGAATGAAGATTGATCCATATACGAAGACCGTGCTGACCGTGATTGCTGCCTGTCTCCTGTGGCTGTGCGTGAAGTCGACAGGGGAACCCGTCATCGCGCAATCGCAGGCGGCGCTCTGGTCGCCGCTGCCGGCACAACCCGTCGTCGTCGTGGGGTGGGGCCGCCTCAATCCGGCCGTGGCGGGGGGAATCGAGATCGACTGGTCGGATCCGCAGCGGCGCGTCTCCGAGACATCGGTGCCCGTGCGCCCGAGCACGGATCCGCGGTTCGAGCCACTGCGGGTTCGCGTGGAGAGTCCGGCGCCGTTGTCGGTGAGCGTGGACGGCGTCCGCAGAGGAGCGAACTGGGATCCGCTCCGAACGCAGATCGAGAAAGATCCGCCGCAGCGGGTACCGGGGATCGGAATGCCGAGGTGACGCTGGGCGCCACGCGCGATCGAGTCCGCGCCGATGCCGGGCTCCAAGCGGAGGGAACAGAACGCGGGCCGTTCACCACGGAGGCGGTGGATTTTAGAGGCCGCACCTTCTCGGCCGGGACGCCCCGGCGTCTCGGCGGCCGTGTTACGATCCGCCGTTCAATTTCCCTCACGAGGTACTGAATGCCCGCGCGCCGCGTGCTGCCGGCGCTGCTGCTGCTGTTTGTCGGCAGCGGCTGCGCCGCCCTCATTTACGAAATCGTCTGGTTCCAGCTGCTGCAGCTGGTCATCGGGTCGTCCGCCGTCTCGCTGGGCGTGCTGCTCGGCACATTCATGGGGGGGATGTGCCTCGGGAGTCTCCTGCTTGCGCGCGTCATCCCGCGGCGGCACCATCCGCTGCGGGTTTATGCCTATCTCGAGCTTGGGATTGCGGCATTCGGCATCGTCCTGCTGTTCGGCATGCCGCTCCTCGGTGGCATCTACTTCGCGTGGGGCGGTTCGGGGGTGAGCGGGATTCTGCTGCGCGGGCTGGCGGCGAGCATCTGCCTGCTGCCGCCGACGCTGCTGATGGGGGCGACGCTGCCCGCGATGGCGCGATGGGTCGAGTCCACCCCCGAGGGTGTCTCCTGGCTCGGGTTCTTCTACGGTGGGAACATCGGCGGCGGTGTGATCGGCTGCCTGCTGGCGGGGTTCTACCTGCTGCGCGTGCACGACACGGCCGTGGCGACGTTCGTCGCCGTGGGGCTCAACGTGCTGGTGGCGGGGATCGCGCTGCTGCTGGCAAAAGCGACTCCCGAAGCGGAGAACGCCGAGATCGCGCCGGCCCCTTCCCTCGACCGCGAGGTCGAGGCGTGGCCGGTCTACGTGGCGATCGGGCTTTCGGGGATGACGGCGCTCGGTGCCGAGGTCATCTGGACGAGGCTCCTGTCGCTCCTCTTCGGCGCGACGGTGTACACGTTCTCGCTCATCCTCGCGGTCTTCCTGCTCGGGCTCGGCATCGGGAGCAGCATCGGCTCGACGCTCGCTGCACGGCTGGCGCGCCCTCGGCTGGCCCTGGCGTGGTGCCAGATGCTGATCTGTGCGGCGCTAGCGTGGACGGCCTACATGCTCACGCAGTCGCTGCCCTACTGGCCGATCAATCCGGCCATGTCCACCGACCCCTGGTTCAACTTTCAGCTGGATCTCGTCCGGTGCATCTGGGCGACTCTGCCGGGCGCAGTTCTCTGGGGCGCGAGCTTTCCGCTCGCACTCGCGTCGGTGGCGACGGGCGGAAAGGATCCGGCGCGCCTCGTCGGGGGCGTCTATGCCGCGAACACCCTCGGCGCGATTGTCGGATCGGTCACCGCCAGCCTCGTGCTCGTCGTGTGGCTGGGCAGCCAGCGGGCGCAGCAGGTGCTCGTGCTCATTTCAGCGGTGTCGGCGCTCCTGATGTTCGAATCCGCTGCCGCCGGGCCATCGGGAAGCAAATCGCGCGTCCAGTTCGCCGGCACGCTGCTGCTGGCCGCCGCGATGGCGGGCGCCGTGCTTCTTGCGAGGACCATCCAGCCCCTGCCCGGCGTGCTGGTGGCATACGGCCGGTACGCGGCGACGCGCGTGGGGGGCGCCGACGTCATCTACATGGGCGAAGGATGGAACGCGGCGGTGGCGGTCACGCGCCTGTCGAACGGCGTGCTGAACTACCACAACGCCGGCAAGGTGCAGGCCTCGAGCGAACCGCAGGACATGCGCCTGCAGCGCATGCTGGGGCACATGACGACCCTCATTCCGCGCAACCCGGAGTCCGTCCTCGTCATCGGGTGCGGCGCGGGTGTCACGGCGGGCGCGGTCTCGATTGATCCGTACGTGAAGCGGCTGACGATTGCCGAGATCGAGCCGCTCGTCCCGCAAGTCGTGTCCAAATATTTTGCCGAGCACAATTTCAACGTGGTGGACAACCCAAAGACGGAAATCGTCCTCGACGACGCGCGGCACTTTCTGCTGACGACGGATCGGAAATTCGATGCGATCACGTCGGATCCGCTGGACCCCTGGGTGAAGGGGGCGGCGATGCTCTACACGAAGGAGTTCTTCGAGACGGTCAAGGCGCACCTCAACCCCGGTGGGGCCGTCACGCTGTTCGTGCAGCTCTATGAGAGCAATTCGGCCGCCGTCAAGAGCGAGATTGCCACGTTTCTCGAGGTCTTTCCCGGCGGGGTGGTGTGGGGGAACACGAACAACGGCGCCGGCTACGATCTCGTGCTCCTCGGGCAGGCCGAGCCGGGCCCGATCGACGTCGAGGCGATCCAGGCCAGACTCTCCGAACCGGGCATGGCCCCGGTGGCGCGGTCGCTCGGCGAAATCGGGATGTTCTCGGCCGTGGATCTGTTCTCCAACTATGCCGGAACGAAGACCGACCTGGCGCCCTGGCTTGCCGACGCCACGATCAACCGCGACCGCAACCTGCGCCTCCAGTACCTGGCGGGGCTCGGATTCAACCTGTATCAAAGCGAGGCCATCTACGCCGACATGCTCCAGTACAGCCGCTACCCGGAAGAGCTCTTCGTCGGGTCCGACAGCACGAAGCAGGCGCTCCGGAGCGCCATCGCTCGCATGCAGGGAAAGTGACGAGGGGGGGAAGCCAAGCCGTTCAGTGCGTCAGCGCGTACAGCAGAACGTTGATGCCGAACGCGTAGCCGTCGACCGAGAACGCGTAGAAGTAGCGCGGGTCGGTCGCCTCCTGTTCGAAGGCGTCGCCGAAATCGGTGTTATGCGTCATGAACACCATCATGCGCCCCGTCTTGTCGAAGATGGCGCGCGCATGCGCTTCCTGACTGTCAGGCCGCTCCGACGTGCCTCCGCCGCTGGTGTACCAGTGGCCGATGGACGGGATCTGCGGAACCTTGTCGACGACGAACTGGGTTCGAAAAATCGGGTGAGCCCGCGGAAGATCGACCGCCGCGTACTCCGAGGGAGGGAGCGCCTTTCCGATTTCGCGCGACCAGATCTCCCACGCATACTCCCCCCAGAAATCGTCGGCCCACAGGAAGCCTCCCTTCAGCAGGTACTCGCGGAGCCGTTCCGTCTCTTCCGGGGTGAAGTAGGCGGAGCCGACCTCCGTCATCATGATGAAGGGGCACTGGAAGAGCAGGTCGTCGGTCAGCCGGAGCAGCACGTGATTGGGTTCACCCGTGGATGCATCCCGGCTGATGCGTGTTCGGGTCAGCTCGCCGAGCCGAATGGAAAGGTTCACGTCGGCGCGTGGGTAATCGACGCTCCAGTTTCCTCCGTCGTCGCCGTCCCTGCTTTGTGAAAAGATGATCCGGCAGAAATTGAAGCCGCCGTCGAAACTGTCGGCGGTCGCCATGCGGAGCGGTGCGCCATACCCGAATCCGCGACGCCGCTGCGCCAGGACGGTGGTTGCCGCGCCGATGCACAAGGCCAGCACGATTGCGACAACAAGCCACCGGCAGCGACGCATGAGGCCAGTCTAGCGCGAAACACCGGCCCTGCGCGGTCCCGACGCGCTCTGGCCGGCAGTTTGCACCAGTGAGAAATCTCCATGTCACAGCCAATCAGCAGCTCGGCGAACGACCACCTCGGCCGCGGCTATCCTCGTCCCCAGCTGCGGCGGGAAGGGTGGATCTCGCTGAACGGCTCGTGGGATTTCGCGTTCGATCCCGCGGGCGCCTGGCGCGCGCCGGCGCAAGTGGAGTGGGATCGGACCATCCGCGTCCCCTTTTCGCCGGAGGCGCCGGCAAGCGGCGTCGGCGTGACCTCCTTCTTCCGCGCCTGTTGGTACCGGCGCACGGTCACAATCCCGCGCATCGCGGACGGCGAACGCCTGCTCCTGCACTTCGGCGCCGTCGACTACGAGGCGACCGTGTGGGCGGGAGGGCTGCTTGCCGGGCGCCACGCCGGCGGCTACACGCCGTTCGTCATCGATCTCACCCCGTATGTATTCGACGGCGGGAGCATCGAGCTCGTGGTCCGGGCGGAGGACGATCCGCAGGATCTCACCAAGCCCCGCGGGAAGCAGGACTGGCAGCTCGAGCCCCACTCGATCTGGTACCCGCGCACGAGCGGAATCTGGCAGACCGTCTGGCTCGAGGTCGTGCCGGAGAGCTGGATTGGCGCCATCCGGTGGACGGCGAATCTGGCGCGGTGGGAAATCGGCCTCGAAGTCCGCGTATCCGGCGCACCGCGCGAACGGCTGCGGCTCCACGTCCGGCTGCGCTGCGGCTCCCAGATCATCGCAGACGACAGCTACGCGGTCATCGGCGGAGAGGTGCAGCGGCGGATCGCGCTCTCCGACCCCGGGATCGACGATTACCGCAACGAGCTGCTCTGGAGCCCGGAATCCCCGACGCTCATCGAGGTCGAGATGCGCCTGTGGGGTGACCGGGGGGAGCTGCTCGACGAGGTCGCCAGCTACACCGCCCTCAGGGCGATTGCGACCCAGCGGGACCGCGTCGTGCTCAACAACCGGCCGTATCCCCTGAGGCTCATCCTCGATCAGGGTTACTGGCCTGAGAGCGGCCTTACCGGACCGGATGACAATGCCCTGCGGGCGGACGTCGCCCTGGCAAAGGCCATGGGCTTCAACGGCGTCCGCAAACATCAGAAGATCGAAGATCCCCGGTACCTGTACTGGGCCGACGTGCTCGGCCTGCTCGTCTGGGAAGAGATGCCGAGCGCCTACCGCTTTACCAAAGAATCCGTCGAGCGGGTCACGCGCGAGTGGACGGCGGCGATCGATCGCGACTACAGCCACCCGTGCATCATGGCGTGGGTCCCGGTCAACGAGTCATGGGGCGTGCCCAATCTGCCCGACATTCCGGCGGAGCGCCACTACGTACAGGCGCTGTATCACCTGACGCGCACGCTCGATCCGAGCCGGCCCGTGATCGGCAACGACGGATGGGAGAGCGTGGCGACCGACATTGTCGGCATCCACGATTACGATCATGATGCCGAGCGCCTCGCCAGGCGCTACGGGGCGGACGATCAGATCCCTCGGATCTTCCGCCGGGAGCGCCCCGGCGGCCGGCTGCTCGTGCTGGAAGGGGAGCGCCATGCGGAGCTGCCGATCGTGCTTTCCGAGTTCGGCGGGATCGCGGTCGCGGGCCGGAAGGGCACCTGGGGGTATTCGAAAGTCGCGGGCGAAGAGGCGCTCGCGTCCCAGTACGAGCAGCTGATGAGGGCGGTCCATTCGATCGGGCTGCTGAGCGGGTTCTGCTACACGCAGTTCGCCGACACCTACCAGGAAGCCAACGGTCTTCTGTACGCGGACCGCCGTCCGAAAGTTCCTCTCGCCCGTCTCGACGCCGCCACGCGCGGACGGATGGACACGCCCCAACCGGGTGGGCTCGGCAGTGCGCCACGGCCAGAGGCGCTGGAGCCCGTGCACGCCGGGACCGTTGTAGACGCCAGCAGGGACGATGTTCAAACGGTCGCTGACCAAGCCTGACGGGCGCAGGCTGTGGCTGTACTCGCGGACCGCGATTCCCGAGTCGATCGTTGCGCCCAGCCCGGTGAACGAGCCCACGCGGAAAGCCGCGCATCTGCGGTGGCACCCCCTCCGAGGCGAGTGGGTGGCCTACGCGACTCACCGGCAGGAGCGCACGTTTCTGCCTCCGGCTGAGTTCAGTCCGCTCGCGCCGACGGTCCCTGGCGGACACCCGACCGAAGTCCCCTCCGGTGCGTACGATGTCGCGGTCTTCGAAAACCTCTTTCCGACGCTCACGCCGGATGCCGGCGTGCCGCCGGTCTCCATCGTGGAGACGCGGCCGGCCCTCGGGGCCGCGGAGGTCGTCGTGTTCACGCAGGATCCGGGCGCGTCGCTCGGCGCGCTGCCGCTCACGCACCTCGAACTGCTATTCGAAGTGTGGGCCGATCGGTACGTGGAGCTCGGCGCCCGGCCCGAGGTCGAGTACGTGTTCCCCTTCGAGAACCGGGGGGTGGAGGTCGGCGTGACGCTGCATCATCCCCACGGGCAGATCTACGCCTATCCATTCATCCCTCCGATTCCCGCACGCGAACTGCGGCAGCAGCGGGAGCACTTCGCCGCCCACGGGACAGGGCTCCTGCAGAAGGTGCTCGCCGACGAAATGGCGGATGCGAGACGGATTCTCTACAAAGGTCCTGGCGCCGTTGCCTTCATGCCGGCCTTTGCCCGGTACTCGTACGAGGTGTGGATCGCGCCGGCCGACCCCCACCCCTCCGTCGCGTCGCTGGACGCGACGGCGCGTGCGGACATGGCCCGGGCGCTCAAGATTGTGCTGCTCAAGTTCGATCGGCTCTGGCAGAGGCCCTTCCCTTACGTAATGGTGTTCCACCAGGCTCCAACGGACGGGAAAAAACACCCCGAAGCCCATCTCCACATCGAGTTCTACCCGGCGTATCGAATGCCCGGACGCCTCAAGTTCCTGGCCGGCAGTGAGCTTGGCTCCGGCATGTTCACGGCGGACACGCTGCCGGAGGAGAAGGCGGCCGAGCTGCGAGGGGTGGACGTGTCGGCGGAGCTGACCTGATTTGAGCCTGCCCACCTTCGAAAGTCTCTTCGGTGTGCCGCCGACGACGAGCGCCGACGCGCCGGGCCGGGTGAACCTCATCGGCGAGCACACCGACTACAACGAAGGGTTCGTCCTTCCGGCCGCCATTCCCCAGCGCACGCGCGTCGAGGCTGCGGCGAGGTCCGACACGAAGGTGCGGCTCTGGAGTGCGCAGTTCCCGGACGAAGCCCCCCACGCATTCACGCTCGGAGGTGAAGCGCGTACTGGCGGCTGGGTCGATTACGTCAAGGGCATCACCCGGATTCTCGGATCCGACCCGGCGCTTCGCGGTTTCGATGCGCGCATCGAGTCGGACGTGCCGGTGGGCAGCGGGCTCTCGTCGAGCGCCGCGCTCGAGATCGCCGCAGGCCGTGCCCTCCGGCGGCTGTTCTCGCTCCGGCTGGACGACGTCGAACTCGCCCGCATCGGCCAGCGGGCGGAGAACGAGTTCGTCGGGGCGCCCGTCGGCATCATGGACCAGATGGCGTGCAGCCTGGCGGACACTGCCGCCGCACTCTTTCTCGATACGAGAACGCTTGCCTACGAGCGCGTGGCGCTGCCGGCCCGGGCCGCCCTGATCGTCATCGATTCGGGCCTCACCCACGATCACGCGGCGGGAGACTACCGCACCCGGCGTGCAGAGTGCACCGAGGCGGCGCGCCTGCTCGGCGTGGACGCGCTGCGTGACGTGATGAATGTCGCGGACGTCCTGCGGCTGCCGGCGCCGCTCGACCGGCGTGCGCGGCACGTGGTCACGGAGAACGCCAGAGTGGTTCAAACGGTAGAGGCGCTGCGAGCTGGCGATTGCGACCGCGTGGGCCGCTTGTTCGGCCAGTCACACGCCTCGATGCGCGACGACTTCGAGGTCTCGATCCGGCCGATCGACCAGCTCGTTGAGCTCGCCTGCCGCGTACAAGGCGTGTACGGCGCCCGTCTGACTGGCGGAGGTTTCGGTGGTTCAATCGTCGCGCTGGCCGACGCCTCGGCCGCGCGGACGGCGGCTGACGAGATCGTGCGGACGTACGTGCAGCAGGCTGGCCATCGAGGACGCCGCCTCGTACCCGAGTGACGCGGCGGCCGCGTTCAGCTGCCACACATCGGCACACTTATTGGAGCATCGGATGCGTGGTCAAAACCCTATCGCTCAGTCCGCCGAGTCTCAAAAC